>JAPSKD010000125.1 GCA_031177865.1 Bacillus sp. (in: firmicutes)
TTTTTCAAATAGATAGGTAGTATAGGCTCCTTCTGGGCGCTCTTTTTCCCGTTCGATAATCAGCTGCTCTAATGACTGCAGGATCTGGTAGTCCGCTAGGCTAGAGGCAGCCCTCTCAGTCACAACCCCCTCTGTGAAGCAGCTAACGGCTCCAGTATGGCAAGCAGGTCCCTTCGGCTCTACTAACACAAGGACTGCATCCTGGTCACAGTCATATTTGACGCTAACTACAGACTGAGTGTTCCCGCTTGTTGCACCTTTATGCCAAAGCTCCTGACGAGATCGGCTGTAAAACCATGTTTCACCGGTTTCTAGTGTTTTTGTAAGAGATTCCTGATTCATATACGCTAATGTTAATACCTCTTTTGTTTCTACATCCTGGACGATGGCTGGTACAAGCCCTTTTTCATCAAAGCGAACGTTCATCGCACCGTCACTCCTCTCTCTAACAAATAACTTTTTACTTCATGGACAGAAGTTTCTTTATAGTGAAAGATAGAAGCTGCAAGCGCTGCATCGGCCTTTCCATTTACAAATGCATCCTCAAAATGATTAGCGTTTCCGGCACCGCCTGAAGCAATCACCGGAATCGTCACGGCTTCACTTACCGCTTTTGTAAGCTTGAGGTCAAAGCCACTTTTTTCGCCATCACTATCCATACTTGTCAATAAAATTTCCCCCGCACCCAGTTGTGCTGCTTCTTTTGCCCACTCAATGACCTTTCGATCGGTTGGTGTCCTGCCGCCATGGGTATAAACACGCCATGTCCCAAGCTCTTCATCATACTTTGCATCAATAGCAACAACAATGCATTGTGTTCCAAAGTAGCCGGCTCCCTCAGAAATAAGTTCGGGATTCACTACAGCAGCCGTATTCAATGATACCTTGTCGGCTCCAGCACGAAGAATTCGTTTCATATCCTCTAAAGAATTAATCCCGCCGCCAACTGTAAAAGGGATAGCAAGCTCAGAAGCAACAGATTTAACCACTTCAACCATCGTTTTTCGTCCTTCAACTGATGCGGAGATATCAAGGAATACGAGCTCATCTGCGCCTTGCTCATCATAAAACCGTGCCAATTCTACAGGGTCTCCTGCATCTCGAAGCTGAACAAACTGAATACCTTTCACAACTCTTCCTTCTTTTACATCAAGGCAAGGAATGATTCGTTTTGTCAGTGTCATTTTCTCACCTCATCCAGCGCTTCCCTCAATGTAAAACGGTTCTCATAAAGAGCCTTTCCGACAATCGCTCCTCTAACCCCTTCTGCATTGAGAGCGCGCAAATCCGCTAAACTACTCACACCGCCAGAAGCAATGACATTTTTCCCGGTAACCTCAGCCATTTCACATACAGCAGCAATATTAGGTCCTGATAGGGTACCATCTGTAGCAATATCAGTAAAAATAAACGTCTCGGCGCCCATCTCAGCAAAGCGTTTGCTCAGTTCCACTGCTTTCACTTCTGAAGTATTCAGCCAGCCATGAGTAGCCACATAGCCATTTTTCGCGTCAATCCCGACAACAATTTGCTTCCCATACTTCTGAATCATTTCAATCGCAAACTCAGGATTCGAAACAGCGATACTCCCAATAATCACGCGAGTAATTCCATTTTCTAAATAATGAAGGATGTCGGCCTCAGAACGAATACCTCCACCAATTTGGACATTAACATTTAGCTCCTTAGCTGCTTCTATGACAAAACGATCATTGACCCTTTTACCATCCTTGGCACCGTCTAGGTCAACCATATGTATCCATTCTGCCCCATTCGCAGCAAACGCTCGAGCCATGTCAAAAGGTGAATCGCCATAAATGGTTTCCTTATCATAATCACCTTGGAGGAGGCGTACGCAATTCCCGCCGCGCATATCAATTGCTGGATAAATTGTGAGTGTCATCGTACTGTATCCTCTCTTCAACCAATTTCAAAAAATTACTTAGCAGCGCCATTCCAAGCTTGCTGCTTTTTTCAGGATGGAATTGCATTCCAAATATATTATCTTTGCCAACAACGGCAGAAACTTCTTCATGATAATTGGCTTTTGCCAGTAAAACCTCCGAGTTGTCTGCACTTACATAGTAAGAATGAACAAAATAAACATAATCTTCTTCTAACCCTTTTAACAATGGAGAAGATTTTACAAATTCAAGTTTATTCCAGCCCATATGTGGTACCTTGTATGTTTCACCTGCTTCATTTGTTCCAGAAAAACGTCGAACATGACCAGGTAATAAGCCGAGGCCTTTCGTAAACCCATTTTCATCACTATCTTCAAACAATAACTGCATACCAAGACAAATCCCAAGAAGTGGTTTCCCACTTGCCGCAAACTCCTTTATGGTGTCGACCTGTAAAACTTCCATCGCATCCCGAAAAGAGCCAACACCCGGAAGCAGTAAGGCATCTGCACGCAGAAGCTCCTCTTTGTCACCTGATATAAAATAATCTGCATTCAACCGTTCAAGGGCTTTACTGACGCTAAACAGATTGCCCATACCATAATCGACAATACCAATCATCTACAACATCCCTTTCGTTGACGGAACTCCTTTAATGCGAGGGTCTATCGTTGTCGCTTCGTCAAGCGCTCGCCCAAGTGCTTTAAATACAGCTTCAATCATATGGTGCGTATTGTGTCCGTAATGAACAATGACATGAAGGTTCATGCGCGCCTCGAGGGCAAGCTTCCACAAAAATTCATGAACGAGCTCAGTATCAAACGTTCCCACCTTAGCACTCGGGAACTCTGCCCTCATTTCAAGGTGCGGTCGATTACTTAAATCGACCACTACCTGCGCTAAGGCTTCATCCATCGGTACAAAGGCATTTCCATAGCGTTTAATCCCTCTTTTATCGCCGAGTGCTTCTCGCAAGGCTTGTCCTAAAACAATTCCGATATCCTCAGTGGTATGATGATCGTCTACTTCAATATCCCCTTTTGCATCCACGGTGAGGTTAAATTGTCCATGTTTCGTGAATAAATCGAGCATATGACTCATGAATGGAACCCCTGTTTCAAGTTCAGACTTTCCTTCGCCATCTATATCTAGTGATAAACTGATTTGGGTTTCATTTGTTTTTCGTTCAAGCTTCGTGTATCTTTCCATAGAAAGTGCCCCCTAGCAATAAATTATTGATTTTTCAGCCTTAACTCTACCGCACGCGCATGGGCTTCAAGACCTTCCATACGGGCAAATTTTGCGATTTTTTCTCCATTATCCTTTAAAGCTTTCTCACTATATATAATCACACTTGATTTCTTTTGAAAATCATCCACATTCAACGGACTTGAAAATCGAGCAGTCCCATTGGTTGGCAGGACATGATTCGGTCCGGCAAAATAATCACCTACTGGCTCAGAACTATAACGTCCGATAAAAATAGCACCAGCGTGTCGGATTTTCCCCAGCAGCTCAATACCATTCTCGGTCAAGATTTCAAGATGCTCCGGTGCAAGCTGATTAACGGTTTCTACCGCTTCTTCTATAGATGAAGTCACGTAGATAACACCAAAATCCTCAATCGACCGAGAGGCAATATCCTTTCGCGGCAATATAGCCAGTTGCTTTTCGACTTCGACCGCCACCTCTTCTGCTAATTTCTTTGAAGGGGTAACAAGCACACTGCAAGCACGCGGGTCATGTTCTGCTTGGGATAACAAGTCAGCAGCTACCTCATCGGCACGAGCAGAATCATCGGCAATGATTGCTATTTCACTTGGACCTGCAATCATATCGATATCCACATCACCGAAAACCTCTCGCTTTGCTAACGCTACATAAATATTTCCAGGGCCCGTAATTTTATCAACAGGTGCAATCGATTCTGTTCCGTATGCTAAAGCACCAATGGCCTGAGCTCCGCCAACCTTATAGATTTCTTTCACTCCTGCTTCTTTTGCTGCAACGAGTACAGCAGCTGGAAGTATTCCGTCGCTGTCTGGTGGTGATACCATCACAATTCGTTTAACGCCCGCCACTTTTGCAGGAATAACATTCATAAGGACCGAGGATGGATAGGCCGCTGTTCCTCCAGGGACATAAACACCTACTGAATCAAGCGGTGTTATTTTTTGACCGAGAATACTGCCATTTTCCTCGGACGTCATCCACGAAGGTCGCAATTGTTTTTCATGAAAGCTTCTAATATTGTCAGCTGCTTCTCGAACAATAGAGATAAACTCAGAGTCTACTTTCCCATAGGCTTCATTTATTTCACTTTCGGTAACCAAAAACGATTCTAACTTTACACGGTCAAATTTTTCAGTATAATCACGCAAGGCGTTATCGCCTGAGGATCGAATGTCCGAAATGATATTTTTAACGACGGCTAACTGTTCAGTGGTTCCCGATTCAATCGACCGTTTTATAGAGATAAGGTCGCTCACTTTTACGATTTTCATACTATTTTACCTCCAAGGAGACAACGGTGCTTAACCTTGTAACCAATTCGTTAATGCGTTCATCTTTAATCCGGTAACTAACAGGATTAACGATAAGCCTTGATGTAACTTCTTTAATTCTTTCATATTCAACAAGCCCATTTTCAACCAGCGTTCGCCCGGTCGAAACAATGTCAACGATCCGATCCGCTAATCCAATTAATGGCGCAAGCTCAATTGAACCATTTAATTTAATGATTTCGACTTGTTCACCTTGCTCACGGAAATATGCAGCAGCCACATTAGGATATTTCGTCGCCACTTTTGGTGCCACATCGTTCATCTTTGTCCCAGGCAGGCCGGCAACGGCCAGATAGCATGCACTAATTCTTAAATCTAGCAATTCGTATACATCTCGTTCTTCTTCCAGTAATACGTCCTTACCGGCAATACCGACATCCGCAACCCCATGTTCAACGTATGTAGCTACATCCATTGGCTTCGCCAAAATGAAACGCATATCCTCCGCTTCAACATCTAGGATCAATTTACGCGAATCATCGAATTCAGGAGGCAATGTATAGCCTGCTTTTCGGAGCAAAATTAAAGCTTCTTCAAAAATTCTTCCTTTTGGCATCGCAATCGTTAATTTTGCACTCATCTTAAGCCCCCCCGATTAAAAAGGTGGTATTGACAAACTTCTTTGTAAAAGCATCGAGATTCTTCACACCATTAATGTCCTGCAGGACGGTTTTCTTTCCTTGCGCCTTCATGGTTTCAGCCAATTGAAAGGCTTCCTTTCGTCGTTCCTGGCTGAAAAAGATACATTCCACTGTATTTATCACTTCTTGTGAGCCCATTGCCTCAAGAAGTTTATCCAACCTTACCGCAAAACCAGTGGCACTGGCTTTTTTTCCAAACTTCTCGATTAATCCGTAACGGCCGCCATTTCCGATTGGAAAGCCGACATTCCCGGCATAGGCCTCAAATAAAATTCCGGAATAATAACTCATATGGCTGACAATTGTAAAATCAAATTTCACGTAGTCCTTAAGACCGTAGTCTGTTATCACATCCCACAATTCCTTCAGCTGAATAAGCGATTCTTTTCCATAGCCATCTTCAACGATATCAAGTGCTTTTCCAATTACCTCTTCGCCGCCTCTTAATTCAAGCAGCTGCAGCAGCCTTTTTTTATCAATCGAGGAAAGTGAATAAGAGTTTACTTGCTCTCGATAACCAACAAAGTTCTTTTCATATAAAAACCGTCTAAGAGCGTTGGCACGTCCATTAGTTCCTAAGATTTGCTTAAATAATTCTTGCGCAAAGCCAATATGTCCTACTGATACTTGAAATTGGCTCAACCCTGCTTTTTTTAACGAAGATACCAGCAAAGCGATTACCTCGCCATCGCTTGAAACAGTATCGTCATTAATATATTCCACACCAATCTGCTCAAACTCGGCGGGTCTGCCGCCTTCTCGCTGCTGCGCGCGGTATACATTTCCGGCGTAGGCCAAGCGAAGCGGAAGATCGTTTTCTAACAGGCGTGAAGCTGCCACCCTGGCAATCGGTGACGTCATATCTGGCCGAAGTACAAGGGTATGCCCATCTTTATCGAGTAATTTGAAAAGCTCAGAGTCAAGTATGGCGGAGGCTGTTCCAACGGTTTCATAATATTCTAAAGTAGGTGTTTCAATAAATTGATATCCCCACTGTTTAATGGCATCTTCCATCAAAGTACGTACACGGTGTTTTTTTTCATATAGTTCCGGAAGCGTATCTCTCATGCCTAAAGGCTTTTCAAACATAAATAAACGGCTCATTTAAATCATCCTTTATTTTCAGAATCCTTTAGTTCGCTAATATGCTAATAAATTAAAGTTTACCTTTTTGGGAAATTTTCGTCAACTGAAAACTGATAATTCCGAGGGTTTTATAGTTATTCCCCCCGTTCATGAATGAAACCCGTAAGTATTGGGCGCATTCTTGGATTCATTCTGCGCGTTTTGGAAATAATCCCACAGGACCATCATTATGTAAAAAAAAAGCCAGGTTCAAAGACCCAGCCTCATGTTTCATTTTTTATTTTCCCCATAAATCGGGTCTTCGGCCCAACGCTTTTCCATTTCTTCTTTTGAATAGATGACCCGCATAGGATTCCCGCCGACAAATGCACCTGCAGGGACATCTTTATGAACGAGTGTTCCAGCTGAAACAATGGCTCCGTCACCAATCGTAACACCAGGTAGAATGGTTGAATTTGCACCTATCATCACTTCACTGCCAATATCAACAGGACCAAGACGATATTCTTTTATCAAATATTCATGAGCCAGAATCGTTGTGTTATAACCAATGACCGTATTGCGTCCAACGCTGATTTTCTCAGGAAACATCACATCGAGCATGACCATTAAGGCGAAAGATGTTTGCTCGCCAACCTTAAGTCCTAAGAAAGTACGGTAAAGCCAATTTTTCATTCCAAGAAATGGTGTGTAACGTGCCAGCTGGATGACAATGAAATTCTTTACAACCTTCCAGAAAGGAACAGTTTTGTAAACATGCCACAAGGAGTTTGCTCCTTCAACAGGGTAGCGGGTCGTATTCCTCATTCTTAACCCTCTCCAAGAATAGTTAATAAATCCGTCATGTTCTCTAACATGTAATCTGGTTCATATTTTGCCAGGTAATCTCTTCCCTTGATCGTCCAAGCAACGCCTGCTGTTTTCGTTCCTGCATTTTTGCCGGCTAACACATCGTGAAAATTATCCCCCACCATTAAGGTTTCCTCTGGCTTTGAATCTAATTTTTCAAGCGCCAAAAATATCGGCTCGGGGTCTGGCTTCACTTTTTTCACATGGTCGTAAGCAATCATCACATCAAAAAACGGATCAAGTTTCATCAAGCGTAGTCCTTTAAAGGCAACATCCTCGCGTTTCGTCGTTACGATTGCCAGCTTATAACCTTTTTTCTTTAATGTCTCAAGGGTTTCCATCACTCCGACAAACTCTTTTACAAGGGTATCGTGATTTGCTAGATTGTAGGTGCGGTATTCTAAAACCATCTCCTCCACTCGCTCTGGATCCATTGCTCCAAAAACTTCATGAAGGGTTGGACCTAAAAATGGCAGGACATCTTCACGTGCATATTTACCTGGAAAGTATTTTTCAAGTGTGTGTAAGTAAGTAGAAATGATAAGTTCATTTGTATCGATTAACGTTCCATCTAAATCAAATAGTATTGTGTTCATATTACTTTTCATATGTTGGTTCTGCTCCCTTTCTGCTCATAATGCCTGGCCGTTTCCAGATGAACCCGACGATCAAAGTTAAGATAATGGCTACACCCAGCCGTATTAAAAACAGTGGCCAGATCGGAATACCCAGCGGGATAAAGATAAGTGTATCCTCCACTACTGCGTGGCAAGCCATTAGAAAAAGAAAAGCGAGTGTTAAATCCTTTTTACTAACTCCATCTTCCTCCACTGCCTGGATAACAACTCCTGCACCATAGGCAAGCCCAAATAATAAGCCTGCTGCCATTGTAGTAGAAGTATTTTCATGCATTCCAAGACTCCTAGTAATGGGAGACATTCCTTTCGAAAATTTCTTCAGCCATTGCAAATCCTTTAAGATTTGAATGAAAATCATCAGCGGTATGACAATCATTGCTAACTGCAGAATCCCAAGGCCCGCTTTTTCAATCGCTGCGAGTAATATCGCACCAATACCCGAAATCTGTTCCTCACTGTTTGCTTGGATTAGACCATATTGAGCCGTTTCGCTTCCTCCCTGCCAAACAAGGTTAATCACGATTGCGGAGACAAATGCAAGTCCCAGCCGCGTAACCAAAACAAGCCAAAGCTTAATACCAACCTTCAGTGCAACGCCTGATTCCACAATTAAATTATGAGAAAATGAGAGCATAACAGCTAATATAAAAACTTCCTTCACCGTTAAATCAAGTGTCAAAATCGCACCAATGGCAGCATATAGGTTTAGGAAATTCCCCAAAACCAGTGGAATTGCGGCATCTCCCGACAATCCAAACAGCTTCATCATCGGCGCAATTAATTTAATTACCCATGGCAAGATAGGTGTATACTGCAGCACTGCTACAATAAGGGTTACTGGAAAAATAATCTTCCCTAAGGTCCATGTTGTCTTAATCCCCACCTGAAAACCCTTTTTAATCGAGTTAATCATTTCTCCAAAATCTCCTTCTCTACTGCGTAAAAGCTTGATTATTTTTGTCTAAGTATCTGTCTTCCGCTAGATTCTTTTTTCTGCGGTAAATGAGGATTAACACGGCACCGAGAATCAATACGATGGAAATCATTTGTGCCATTCGTAGGCCTCCTAGCATTAAACTATCTGTTCTTAAGCCTTCAATGAAGAAACGGCCAATAGAATACCAAATCACATAAGATAGGAAAAGCTCTCCGCGGCGCAGGTTCACACGTCGGAGCAATATTAATAGAATAAAGCCTGCGATATTCCAAACTGATTCATATAAAAAAGTCGGATGATAGTAAGCGCCATTTATATACATTTGATTAATAATAAATTCAGGCAGCTGCAGATTTTCGAGGAAAGTTCTAGTCACTTCGCCTCCGTGCGCTTCCTGATTCATAAAGTTCCCCCACCGGCCGATAGCTTGACCTAAAATAATACTTGGAGCTGCGATATCGGCAATTTTCCAAAAAGAAATCCCACGTTTTTTTGCGAAAACATATGTTGTTAGGACAGAACCAATTAAAGCTCCATGGATCGCAATTCCCCCATTCCAAATCTGAATGATTTGACCTGGGTGCTCGGCATAATAGTCCCATTCAAAAATAACGTAATATAAACGCGCTGAAAGAATAGCAATCGGGATCGCCCAAAGCATTAAATCCGCAAACGTATCCTTTGGGAGCCCTCTCTTATCTCCTTCCCGGATAGCTAAAAACAGTGCCAATGCTAGACCGCAGCCAATAATAAGGCCATACCAGTGCACTTGAATTGGTCCTAAGCTGAATGCAATCGGATCAAGCGGCTGAATAGTTGATTCCATACGATTTCTCCTTTTTTTAAATTATTCCTCATGGTCTCCATCTTCAATGACATCTGATAAACGTTCTGTAAATTGCTGTGCTGCATTTACACCCATTCTTTTTAGGCGATAATTCATTGCAGCTACTTCAATGATGACAGCCAGGTTTCGCCCTGGACGAACGGGTACGGTGATCTTTGTAATTTCTGTATCGATGATCTTCATCTTTTCTTCATCTAAACCAAGGCGGTCATATTGCTTAGCAGCGTCCCAAATTTCGAGGTTGATGACCATCGTAATTCGTTTATAACTGCGCACCGCACCAGCGCCAAAAAGAGTCATGACATTAATAATGCCTAGACCACGGATTTCTAATAAATGCTCAATTAAATCTGGCGAGGTTCCAACCAGCGTATCTTGGTCTTCCTGACGAATTTCTACACAGTCATCCGCCACAAGCCGGTGCCCGCGTTTAACAAGCTCCAATGCTGTTTCACTTTTACCAACTCCGCTTTTTCCAGTAATTAAGACACCAATTCCATAGATATCTACTAAAACTCCATGTACTGCCGTTGTCGGAGCAAGTTTACTTTCTAAAAAGTTCGTTAGACGACTTGAAAAACGCGTTGTTTTCATGTTTGAACGCAGTACTGGAACAGATTCACGCTCTGAGGCTTCAATGAGCTCTTGCGGTATATCCAAACCTCTAGTAACGATAATCGCAGGTGTGATGTCTGTACATAAACGCTCCATCCTTGAAATCCGTTCATTTTCTGGTAATTCCGCAAAGAAGGAAAGCTCTGTTTTTCCTAATAGTTGAATTCGTTCTGCGGGGTAATATTCGAAGTATCCAGCCATTTCAATTCCTGGTCTCGAAATATCACTTGTCGTAATCGGACGATTAATTCCTTCTTCACCGCTAATCAATTCCAGATGGAATCTTTCAAAAATATCCTTCGTACGTACCTTTGGCAAAAGTTTTCCTCCTTATCCGAAAAGCTTATAGCACCCTTTGCGCAACAGCTTGACAGTTATCATGGTAAAAAAATTGAGTTAATTTCTTCTTATTTTAGCACTATTTAATTTATTTTCATAACCAAATAGAAGGTTATTCGTTTTTTCATATATTCTTTCTTTATCGGAAAAATAAATAATAGAACGATGCACAACTGGTATAGACAACTATTCCACTTGAAGCTATAATAATCTCATAGAGGTCATACGATGAAATGGAGATGAAGATATTGAGCCTACTTTTAATGGTTCATGGCAAAGCAGTACTAGAAAATGAAGTGGCAGAATCTATCTATGTTTTTATAGAAAATGGCAAAATCCAAGAGATTGGTTCTATTAGCTCACTTCCTTCACATCTAAAACAAGTTGAGAAAATAGAAATACCTGAGGATCAAAACGTGGTTCCAGGCTTTATAGACGTGCATATTCATGGGGCTGCAGGCGCTGATACGATGGATGCAACGATAGATGCGTTACAAACAATGGCTAAAGCACTTCCTGCTGAAGGCACCACTAGCTTTTTAGCGACAACCATTACGCAAAAACATGAAAGTATCGAAAACGCCTTAAAAAATGCAGCACAATATCTTAAAGGTCATAATGACTCTGGTAAAGCAGATGTCCTTGGCGTTCATTTAGAGGGACCATTTATTAATAAAAAACGTGCCGGCGCACAGCCGATGGAATACATTATTGACCCTGATATTGAATTATTTAAGCACTGGCAGGAACTAGCAGAAGGCAGCATTAAATTGGTAACAGTAGCTCCTGAACTAGAGAATGGGACCAACTTTGTCCGGTATTTACATGAAACTGGTGTTATTGCTTCTATCGGTCACAGTGATGCAGTCTATGAAGAAATGGAAAAAGCCGTTCAAGCAGGTGCAAAACAGGTGACCCACTTGTTTAATGGCATGCGCGGGATACACCACCGCGAACCAGGCGTCGCGGGGTCTGCCCTTATTTTTAAAGAACTAATGGTTGAATTGATTGCGGACGGAATTCATGTACGTCCGGAAGTAATGAAGCTTGTTATCAATGCTAAAGGAACAGAAGGCATGATACTGATAACAGACGCTATGAGGGCAAAATGCCTTAAAAACGGGGTCTATGATCTTGGTGGACAAGATGTATCTGTCGCAGATGGAAAAGCCCTTCTCGCCGACGGAACATTGGCTGGCAGTATTTTAAAAATGAACGATTCTATAAAAAACATCCTGAAAGCGGCTGAGATTACACTATCAGAAGCTGTTCACATGGCAAGTGTGAATCCTGCCAAACAATTAAACGTATATGATCGAAAAGGCAGTATTGCGGTAGGAAAAGATGCGGATATAACTATTCTTTCAAATGAATATCAAGTTGAAATGACTTTCTGTCGTGGGGAAATAGCATATAAAAAGGGGTAGTAACATGAAACTAATTCGTACTGAAAATTATGCAGAAATGAGCTTAGAGGCTGGAAAAATCATTGTTAATAAAATTCGCTCTAACCCAAGCCTAACACTGGGATTGGCAACCGGAAGCACGCCAAAAGGTGTTTATGGCTATTTAATCCAGGACCATGAGACGAATGGGACCACTTATAAACAGGTGAAATCTGTCAATCTTGATGAGTATATTGGACTGCAAGCACCGGATCCTAATAGTTACCATTACTTCATGAGAGAAAATTTGTTTAATCATTTGGATATTAGTGAATTTCATACGCATATTCCAAATGGAGCGGCGAATGATTTAGAACAGGAATGTCTTCGCTATGAACAGCTGATAAAAGAGCTTGGTGGGGTGGACCTTCAAATTCTGGGGATTGGGCAAAATGGACATATAGGTTTTAATGAACCAGGTACACCCTTTTCCAGCCGGACACATATCGTCACGCTAGCCGAAAATACCAGAGAGGCAAATTCAAGATTTTTTAAAACTTTTGAAGAAGTGCCTACACATGCGATAACGATGGGCATTGCTTCCATACTAGCAAGCAAGGAAATTCTTCTGCTTGTATCGGGAGAAGCAAAAGCAGAAGCACTACTCAAGTTGATGAATGGTGAAATAAGCGAAGAATTTCCTGCTTCTGCCTTAAAGCACCATCAAAATGTTACTGTAATCGCGGATAGAGATGCGTTAAAATATATCTAGTACTTTCCGCAAGGAGTGTTTGGATGATAAATAAAAATTCACCGGTTCCCATCTATCATCAACTAGAAGAGTTCATTAAACAACAAATCGAGAATGGTATTTTACTGGAAGAGGCAGTCATTCCTTCGGAGAGGGAATATGCAGAACGGTTTCAAATAAGCCGGATGACGGTTAGACAAGCAATCAACAATTTGGTTTCGGAAGGCTACCTACAAAGACAAAAAGGCAGAGGTACATTTGTTAATAAGAAAAAGGTTGAACAAGAACTCCAGGGAATGACGAGTTTTACCGAGGATATGCTGTCAAGAGGGATGAGTCCAAGCAGTACCCTTTTATCCTTTCAAATCATCCCTGCTGATAAAAAAACGGCTCTTGACCTTAGAATAGATGAAAATGACTCTGTTTATAAAATCAAGCGGATCCGTTTAGCCGATGGTGCCCCAATGGCACTGGAAACGGCCTATATTCCAGTTGAGCTTGTTCCTGGACTGACGGAGGAAAACAGTAACCTCTCTCTCTATCAATACATTGAGGAACATCTGTCTCTCTCGATAAGTGAAGCGAAGCAAGAAATTGAAGCTTCTATTGCCAGTAGTCATGACGC
>JAPSKD010000126.1 GCA_031177865.1 Bacillus sp. (in: firmicutes)
TTGTATATCCAGTTGTTTATACTCGGCACGTCTGTTTTCATCAATCCCAAAATGTTTAAAAGCCGTTTTTGAATCGACTTTCAGCCAACGTAACACTTCATCGCGATTAAGGTCACGCTGACTTAACATAACAAAACCCTCCACCAGTGCTGGATATGTATCAAAAAGTGTTCCATCAAAATCCCATAATATGTTCATCTTTTATCCCCTCATTTCAATACTTATTGCGAAATAACGCTGAAAAATATTACTCTATCATTTTCTATTCTATAATACCAGTAATCGTCTTGATGGATTAAAAAACTTTACATATCGAAACTTGTAGACTATTATAGGAAATAATTACATTAGATTTTACCTACTAGGGGTGCCCTGATATTTGGGCTGAGAGAAAAACTTTACGTTTTTTAACCCTTTGGACCTGATCTGGATGATACCAGCGTAGGAAAGTAGCCAAGTGAAATTACCTTTTTCTCTAACTATTAAGCCAGGTCCAATTTGATGGATCTGGCTTTTTTATGTTTAGAGACTAATAGGTTCACTGAAAAAAGATGGGGGTTCTTTGATGAAACATAACGATTTAAGCTCTATTTTACAAAGGGTAAGAGATGAAAACCCGCTCGTACATAATATTACCAATGTGGTTGTCACCAATTTCACGGCAAATGGTCTTTTAGCACTAGGGGCTTCACCCGTGATGGCATATGCTCCAGAAGAAGTAGCCGACATGGTTCGGATATCTCGTGCCTTGGTTCTTAACATCGGGACATTAAGCTGGGAAGTAGTCGGCTCGATGATATTAGCGGGAAAAACAGCTAATGAGCTAGGAATTCCGGTCATCTTCGACCCAGTTGGAGCAGGAGCTACACTTTTCCGGACAGAAATGGCACAAAAAATAATGAAAGAAGTAAAAGTATCTGTCATTCGCGGAAACGCTGCTGAAGTCGCCAATGTTCTAGGGGAAAAGTGGGAGATTAAGGGCGTGGATGGTGGTACACGCCAAGGAAGTAATGTTGAATTGGCTGTAACCGCGGCACAAAAGTTGAATACCACGGTTGTGATTACCGGCAAAGATGATGTGCTGACAGATGGGAAGACGACGTATTTGGTTTCCAATGGTCACCCTCTATTAACTAAAGTAACTGGAACAGGCTGCCTGTTAACCTCTGTAATTGGAGCCTTTGCAGGAGTGGAAAAGGACCTACTGCTTGCTGGATTGTCGGCGTTAACCTTTTATGGAATTGCAGCGGAAAAAGCATTTGAAAAGGCCGGTCAATTTGGACCTGGCAGTTTCCAAATTGAATTTTTAAATCAACTTTCACTCGTTTCTTCTGAGGATATTCATCAATTAGCGTCAATCAAACAGGTATAAGGAGTGGACATAATGAAAAAAGCATTAACGATAGCTGGTTCTGATAGTGGCGGTGGTGCAGGAATTCAGGCAGATTTAAAGACTTTTCAGGAGTTAGAGGTTTTTGGGATGTCAGCGCTGACAGCCGTTACTGCCCAAAATACGTTGGGGGTTCAAGCCGTATATCCGATGACAGCTGAGGCAGTTAGCAAGCAAATTGAATCAATTGGCGAAGATATGGGAACAGAAGCCGTAAAAACAGGCATGTTATTTAATGCAGAAATCATCAAAACCGTTTCGGAAAAAATAGAATACTACAACTGGCAAAATGTCGTGGTTGATCCCGTTATGATTGCTAAGGGCGGTGCGTCCCTGCTCCAAACAGAGGCCATTTCGGCATTGAAACAGTATTTGTTACCCCTTGCGATGGTGATTACACCAAACATTCCTGAGGCAGAGGTACTAACTGGGATGTCGATTCGAACAGACAAGGATAAACAGGAAGCGGCTAAACGACTATATGACTTAGGAGTTAAACATGTTGTCGTAAAAGGCGGGCATGATGAAGACCGTGATGTCTCGCTAGATCTTTTATATGATGGGAACGAATTTAAGACTTTTACAAGTAAAAGGGTTCATACCAAGAATACACACGGAACAGGATGTACGTTTTCCGCAGCTGTAACGGCAGAGCTTGCCAATGGTTTAAGTGTTTATGAAGCCGTATCAAAGGCGAAGCTTTTTATCCAGGCGGCCATTGAAGATCAGCTGCGGATTGGTCAAGGTCATGGACCAACTAATCATTGGGCATATCAAAAAAGAATGGTAGCGATAAGGTAGGTGACCAGCATGAATTTTCACAATAGTGATTCATTAAGAAAGGCATTGAAAGTTTACTTTATCATGGGCAGTCCCAACTGCAAGGACAATCCAGCCCGGGTCTTGCAGGAGGCTATTGAAGGAGGAATAACCCTTTTTCAATTCCGTGAAAAAGGTACCGGAGCTTTAACAGGGAATGAAAAGGTTGAACTGGCCAAAGAACTTCAGCAAATATGCAGAGAACACCAAATACCTTTTATTATCAATGACGATATCGATTTGGCCATTGCACTCAACGTGGATGGTGTTCATATCGGGCAAGAAGATGAGCGGGTAGAGGAAGTTAGAAAGAAAATTGGCCATGATAAAATCATTGGCGTTTCTGTACATAGTTACAACGAGGCAATGAACGCATTAGAGGGTGGAGCAGATTATTTTGGCATCGGACCCGTTTTTCCAACGAAAACAAAAGAAGACGCCAAACCTTCAAACGGTACAAAGCTCATTGAAGAACTGCGGGACGAGGGATTTAGTATTCCGATTGTGGGAATTGGCGGAATCACTGCAGATAACGCAGGGTCTGTTATCCAAGCAGGAGCTGATGGAGTATCGGTCATTACCGCGATTAGCCATGCTCCTTCTGTTACAGAAGCAACTAAAAACCTAAGAAAAAGTGTTTTTGAAGGTTAAAAGTCTATTAATCTAATCCCTGAGACCAAACTTAAGTAAGAATTCCTAAAAAATGGTCACATCCAGCGGTCTATGAGACCAAAACCCATGTAAGAATTCTTAAAAAAGGTCACATAAATTGTCTATGAGACCTTTAGCTTCCTATTAAATTTCATACTAGCACTGGGGGAGCTAAAAACTGGCTGAGATTAGACTATAAAACGTCTTAAACCCCTGAACCTGATCTGGGTAGTACCAGCGTAGGGAAGTGAACGATACATCCATCCATTAACTACAGTTGAACCATAATGGTTTGTATTAACCGATAATCCCCCAGTGCTTATTAAAAAATTGGAGGATTTTTTTTATGAGAAAAACAAACAAGCTCACATTAACAGCGATGATGATCGCGATAGGTACACTCTCGAGTAATTTATTGTTTATTCCGGTTGGGTTCACTAAGGTGTTTCCGATTCAGCATTTCTTGAATGTTTTGTCTGCTGTCCTACTAGGACCGGTTTATGCCGTTGCGCAGGCACTATGTGTCTCAATCTTACGAAATATCATGGGGACTGGTTCGGTCTTTGCCTTTCCAGGAAGTATGGTGGGTGCCTTGTTGGCAGGGATTCTCTTTATGAAAACCAGAAAGATTTATATGGCATTTTTCGGTGAGGTAATTGGAACGGGCATTCTTGGCGCGATTCTCTGCTACCCAATCGCCACTTTATTAATGGGGCAAGAAGCAGCTGTGTTTGGATTTATACCGTTATTTATTTTTAGCTCGATTGCGGGTGCACTTATTGGCGCCATCATCCTATCTGTCTTTTTAAAGAAGAAAGTAGCTGTTTTTACTCAAAATGGAACGACGTTGAAATAGAAAGGAAGTACCTTCATGGAACAGCAGAAAATCATAAATCAACTACTTACGATTCTTCAATCAGAGTCACTTTCCGAACAAGAATTCAATCAAAACGCCTTACAGATATTCGCTTATCAGTACACAAATAACCTTCCATTTCGGAAGTTCTGTCAGCGAAAAGGTAAAACCATCCGGACTGTGAAATCATGGAAGGACATTCCAGCGGTGCCGATTAATGCTTTTAAGGAGGTTGCCCTTACCTGTACGCCTCCAGAAGAAGCCGAAAGGTATTTTATGACAAGCGGCACCACAAAAGGTGTGAAAGGGAAGAACTATCATCCGACCTTACAAGTATGGAATCTTTCGATGAAAACCTACTTTAAACAGCGCTTTATGAAAGAAACTGAAAAAATCCGGATGGGGATTCTGTTTCCCACGGAAGAAGAAATGCCTAATTCCTCATTAGCTTGCTATTTAGCGCTTGCTAAACTTGAGTTTGGCACTAACGAGAGTCACTATCTTCTAGGTGAAAATGGAATTGACCTTGAGAGGCTGATTCAAGAATTGGAGCAGGCTGAGAACTCAGGTAAGCCTTATGCATTATTAGGGGCCTCGTTCAGTTTTGTACATCTGTTTGAACAACTAGAAAATATCGGACGCAGCTTTCAATTGCCGCCTGGAAGTAAGATTTTAGATACCGGAGGATTTAAAAATCAGTCAAAAGAATGGGAACTGGATGATTTTTATCATGAGTTATCGAGAGTACTTGGGGTTCCAAGGAAAGATTGTATCAATATGTACGGCATGACGGAATTAAGTTCACAACTCTATGATTCGGGAAATGAACAGGTTCCATCTGTTAAATCTGGTCCTCATTGGCTGAAAACAAGAATTATACATCCGTTTACAGGTGAAGAAGTCGCAGAAGGGGAACGCGGGGTAATTGTCCATTGTGATCTGGCAAACTTTAATTCTGTCACGACTATTTTGACCGAAGATTTAGGCATGAAAGTTGGTGAGGGGTTCCTTCTCTTAGGCAGAGTCCAAGGAACAGAGGCAAAGGGTTGTTCGATTGCGGTTGAGGAATTTATCAAGGCTGCAACGGGACCGACACTATGAGAGAAAGAGTTGGATACCTTCCTGAAATCGGGGAAGAAATGATAGAAACTAAGATTCTTACGTTTACCAGTAAGGGTGAAGTGCTGGAGGTAGAAGCGCCACTTCTTACTATGCAACAAATGCAACAGGTGACAGAAAAAATTAAACGAGCAAGTGCCGAAGTATTAAAAAACATGAGTATTGCCGAGATTATTTCAATCATTGACACCGCCATAGAAGTTCTGCTCGACCGGAATTCAACCTACCGGAAAAAAGCAGAAAGGTTGTTGCCAATTGTTACTGGTTACGATGAAGAAATGATTCGCCTGGGGCTTACTTCCTTTTTAAAAAAGTTTCGCAAACATGAGTTGCAGCGTTTTGTGGTCGAGGACCTAGGAAATCCCTTGCTGCTAGATGATTTTCAACCTCGCGTAAAAAGGGGATATTCAAAGGCAGTGGGACCTGAATTAATTCTCCATGTATGGGCAGGAAATGTACCAGCACTCCCATTATGGAGTCTCATTTCAGGGTTATTAGTGAAAGCTGGCAATATCGGTAAGGTATCCAGTGCCGAGCCGTTGTTTGCAGGTTGGTTTGCACAGGTTTTAGTCGAAGTTGCTCCCCAATTAAAAGATTGCCTAGCCGTTGTATGGTGGAGGGGTGGAGATGAGACACGAGAAAAGGAGATTTTTACGTATCCAGATGTGGTGGTCGGTTATGGAAGTAATCAGTCGTTACATTCGATGAGTCGAAGAATCCCTGTCACCACTCGTTTCCTGCCATTCGGTCATAAAGTTAGTTTTGGGTTAATTAGTAACTCTGCTCTTGACTCACGAAAAGCATTGACCACTGCTCACCATGCAGCATTTGATAGTATCCAATTTGATCAGCAGGGTTGTTATTCCCCACATATTTTCTATGTTCAAAAAGGGGGAAATGTATCACCGGCTGAGTTTGCTCACTATCTTGCACAGGAACTTGAAAGCTTTCAAAAGAGATACCCTAGGCGTCCTCTTTCGTTAGAAGAAATGACTTCAAGCATCCATTGGCGTAACCAAGAAGAAGTATCTTCCTTTACCAACACTACTAAACAAGTATTGGGTCAGACTGACACCCATTGGACCGTTGTTTATGAAGAGGGTGCGGCGTTCTCCCCAACTTGTTCGAATCGTTCGGTGAAAGTCATTGCTTTTGACGATATAGTAGACATTTTGCCAAGTATTCAACCCTATCGCAATTTCTTACAGAGTGCTGGTATTGCCGCAGCTCCGAAGGAACTGTTTCGATGGGCTGAAAAGTTAGGGAATGTCGGTGTAACACGAATTACTGCTCTAGGTAAGATGACTTCACCAGAATCAGGGTGGCATCATGATGGCCGGTTTAATTTACTAGATTTCGTTCAAATGGTTGATATTGAGCATTCAGCGGAAGAGTATGCAGAGTTTTTTGCAGCTTATATCGATTAGGAGGCATGGAATGGCTTATTTGAGTTTACAAAATGTTCGTTACAGCTATGCAAAAAATAACCTGATTGTTGATGCCGTAAGTTTCGATGTAGAAAAAGGAAAGTTTCACAGTTTACTAGGTAAAAGCGGCTGTGGAAAAACCACGTTATTAAAGCTGGCGGCAGGATTATTAACCCCAAATGAGGGTTCAATTCTGTTACAAGGTGAAAGGATACAACCTTCAGAAAAGATTGGCTTTGTGTTTCAAGCACCAACTTTATTGGAATGGAATTCAGTAATGGATAATGTTCTTTTACCCGTATCTCTTAAACGTAAAGTAACAAAAGAACATGTAGAAAAAGCTGAAACCCTTTTGGATTTAATGGGGCTATCTCATTTAAAAAAGGAATACCCAACGCGTTTATCTGGGGGACAGCAAAGTCGTGTATCAATTGCAAGAGCGCTCATTGGATCGCCGACACTGCTTTATATGGATGAGCCTTTCTCAGCACTTGATGCCATTACAAGAGAGGAGCTTCAAGATGATCTTCTCCGGCTTTGTGAACTCCATCAAATGACGGTGTTATTTGTTACCCATGATATTTCTGAAGCGGTCTATTTATCAGACAGGATTGCGGTTATGGATAAAGGGAGAATCATCAATGACTTTTCTGTTGATTTACAGGATCGACACACACCTGATAGTCGATATTCCGGGCAGTTCAGTCAGCTTTGCCTAGAAATCCGGACTGCCATTAGTGGAGGATAAAGATGAAAAAAGTATCAATATATTCCTGGTTATTATTCATCTTGATTCTATTCGGCTGGGAAATACTGGCCAAGCAAATGTCCGAACTAGTCCTTCCAGCACCGTCCGTTGTGGCCACCACACTGTTAGAAGGATTAATGAACGGTTATTTCACTCCCCATATTCTTCGAACAAGTTGGGAGATTGTCATTGGACTTTTTATAGGGAGTTTGTTGGGAATCATTACCGGCATATGGATGGGTGAAGTCGAGTTTATCCGAAGGCTATTATTTCCTTATGTGATAGCCAGTCAGGCTGTTCCTAAACTTGCACTAGCACCATTATTTATTCTTTGGTTTGGTTTTGGAATGACGTCCAAGGTTGTGATCACGGCATTAATATGCTTTTTCCCGTTAATGGAAAATACAGTTACCGCAATTCAATACACCGATCCTAAAAAAGTAGAACTGTTTCGGGTTTTAGGGGCAAACCGATGGCAAACATTGTTTAAATTAAAAATACCTGCTGGGCTGCCGAGTATTATGGCTGGCTTTCGGGTTGCGGTTGTTCTTGCTGTTGTCGGTGCCGTAGTGGGTGAATTCATAGGAGGCAGTGAGGGATTAGGCGCTTTGATTATTGCTTCCCAAGGTATGATGGACACACCGTTAATGTTTTCGGTGCTTATTTTAATCACCATACTTGGAACCTTTCTCTATCAAGTCATTTATTTTATTGAACGTCGCTTATTTAAATATAGAAACCATTAAGGAGCTTATTACAAATGAAATTGAAACGAATTATTACAGCGGCTGCTATCATCCTCGTATTGTTGTTAACGGCTTGTGTTTCAAAAAATAATCAGCAAGCAACTACAGGTACAGAGTTAGACACAGTAAAAATCGCCAGCTGGAGTCAGCCGATTTCAGAGCAAACGAACCTTCTTATAAGTGAAGAAAAGGATTTTTTTACTAATGAGGGTTTAGATGTTGAATTTATTCCAGGTGCAGGGGGAGGAGATGCCATCAAAAATATCCTTTCAGGTAAAGCAGATATCGCCTTTACCGATCCGGGATCGCTCTATTTTTCCTTAAACCAAGGGGAAAAATTAAAAGTCATCTATAATATTTACCCACAAAACGTATTCAATGTCGTTTCTTTAAAGGAAAGCAACATCACGAAACCAGAGGATTTAAAGGGGAAGAAAATTGGCGTATATAGCCTTTCCAGTGGAACTAGGCAAAATCTTCTTGTTCTATTAAACCAAGCAGGTCTTACAGAAAAGGACGTCACGATTGTTGAAACAGGTCTTTTGAATTTTGCGCCGTTAATGCAAGGTCAGGTGGACGCCACAGCTGCAACAGACACTGGCTTAGTGACAGCAAGGGAAAAGGGATTGGTGGATGTGAATGTCCTTGAAGTAAAGGATTATCTAAATGTCCCTAGCGATGTTTTTGTTGTGACTGAAAAAACGTACAATGAAAAAAAGGAATTGCTGAAAAAGTTTGTTGAAGCCTATCAAACGAGTGCTGAGTGGATGATCAGCCAGCCAGAGGAAGCGGCTGCTTTAGCCGTAAAACATGCGATTGACGGCAAAAATGAAAAACATAATTTAGATATTATTAAACTGCGAAACGAAGCCAGTATTTCGGAAGCCACTAGCGAAAGAGGTTTAGGGGCATTAGAAGTCGATGTCCTACAACAGGGTGCTGATATCTATAAAAAGTTGGGACTAATTGATAAGGATTTACATATGTCAGAAGTGATTGTTGAAGACTTTACGAAATAGGGGGAGCATGTGAGAAAATTTGAGAATAAAACCGTATTAGTTACAGGTTCAAGCAGAGGAATCGGTGCAGCCATCGCGAGAGGTTTTGCAGCAGAAGGGGCCACGGTCATTGTTAATTACGTTCAAAATCAAGAAGCCGCAGAAAAAACAGTGGATTCTTGTCTTGAGCTTGGTGGTGATGCTTGGGCGATTCAAGCAGATGTGACGTCTCAATCTGACGTAAAACGTATGATGGAGCAAATTGAACTCGAGGTAGGCAAATTAGATGTTGTCGTTAATAATGCCTTTAAACCCTATGTGTTTAATCCCGATACACGAAAAATGTTCTCGCAATTAAAATGGGAAGACTATCAAGAACAAATCGATGGAGCAGTAAAATCTACTTACTATGTATGTCAACATGCCATTCCCTTGATGAAAAAACAAACAAAGGGAAGCATTGTTAATATCGTAACAAACTTAGTCGAACGGCCAATTGTTCCTTACCATGACTATACAACCGCCAAATCAGCGTTAATAGGGTTTAGCCGCAATATGGCAGTTGAATTAGGGGCATTCGGGATTAGAGTGAATTGTGTGGCACCTGGTTTGGTGTACCCAACTGATGCAAGCAGAGAAACAAAAGAAGAAGTAAAAGAAATGATCATTTCTCAAACACCGTTAAGGAGAATTGCCCAACCGGAGGATATTGTGGGACCTGTCTTGTTCTTATCTTCCGGATGGAGTCAGTTTATGACAGGGCAGACACTGTTTGTTGATGGTGGGCTCGTCATGAGTTAGGTAAGTCTATGCAAAATCTTATGTAAATGATTTATAGAATAATAGGGGCCCCATAGCTGGGCCTCTTTTCCTATTTTTCCTCGAGAACATTCTTTTCTCAACCTTGAAGGTTTGAAACAATAAAATAGGCTTTTTTATTAGTAGCAATACCCACCCATTGTACATATTTTGTTGGGGAAGGTATAGCGGTATTTACCTATTTTCTAGTTTGTTCTGTGCCCGTTTCAAGTTGCTGCTGCCCTTTTTTAAATATATAAGGAGGTATTGAAAATGAATGATTTCCAAAGTCAACTCCAGGGGTTAAGTCTTGGGGATTTCCAAGCGACCGAGGCAGTTCCTTTTGACCCAAGCATGTACTATACTGATCCAACTCGATTTGGTGGTTTTGGTGGTATCGGTGGTTTCGGGGGTATTGGGCGATGTTTTAGTTGCTTTAGCTGTTTTAACTGCTTCAATTGCTTCCATAATTGCTTCCACAATTGCTTCCACAATTGCTTCCACAATTGCGGCGGACATCGCTGCCATAATTGCGGCGGCGGACATCGCTGCCATAATTGCGGTGGCGGACATCGCTGCCATAATTGCGGTGGCGGAGGCCATCGTAGCGGCGGTTGATAGATTTCGATTTGAAATGAAAACTCCAGTTAGAAATGGACAGAAGAAGAGCCCCTACAATTTTGTATGGGCTCTTCTCTACAACAATTAACATAAGGGACAAATTGAGATACATAGGATGTTAGTGATGATAATTAAATATGAAGCTACGGCTAAGGAGGAGCGAAATGACGAATATGAACCCTTCTATGCGTCTGAAAGTCAAAAGGGACACATTTTTTCTCCCTGACCCAAACAGAGGTGTGTATTTTCGGAACAATGTAAGCTCATTCCGTATGGAAGGCAGTATGATCGATCAATGGGTTGAAAAGATGATACCGATGTTTAATGGCGAGTACACCTTGGAGTATTTGACAAACGGATTGCCAGGGGCATACCGAGATAGAGTGTATGAAATAGCAGAAGCATTATATCGAAATGGGTTTGTTCGAGATGTGAGCCAAGATCGTCCTCATCAATTGAAAGAACAGGTTATAAAAAAATATGCTTCTCAAATTGAATTTATTGATAATTTGCTTGAATCGGGAGCATTCCGTTTTCAGACCTATCGTCAGGCGAAAGTGTTGGCAGTAGGATCTGGTCCTTTTTTTGTTTCGTTGGTTTCTTCCATACTCGATTCTGGATTGCCGAAGTTCCATATTCTGATCAATGACAGTGTTCAAACCAATAGAAGGCGGTTGATGGAACTCGTGGAACATGCTTGTAAAACAGACCCTGAAGTGGAGATAGAGGAGGTCACACTAAACAATCAAAGGGAAAGTTCATGGCAGGAGATTATAAAACCGTTTGATTATATTTTGTATGTGTCACAAAAGGACGATGTAGAGGAACTCCGGCTTCTACATAGGGTTAGCAAAGAAGAGAAGAAAGTGTTTCTCCCTGCTATCTGTTTAGAGCAGGTGGGTTTAGCAGGTCCGGTAGTGTATCCAGACTCAGAGGGGGACTGGGAATCTGCATGGCGCCATATTTACCAATCGGCTCTCATCAAAGACCAGCCATTTTCCACTTACTCTTCCACAGCAAGTGCAATGCTGGCTAATGTCATCGTATTTGAATTGTTTAAGGACGTTACCGGTGTGTCCCAAAAGGCACAGAGGAATCAATTCTTTCTTCTAGATTTGGAAACGTTAGAAGGAAACTGGCATTCGTTCATGTCTCATCCACTGGTGACAGGACATACATCAGCTAGATTGGTGGAAGATTTAGATATACGACTAGCACAAGGAACGGATAGAGGAGATCCGGGTATATTACTTCTTGCCTTCAACCAGTTGACTTCAAAGGTAACTGGAATTTTCCATATTTGGGAGGAGGGGGATTTAAGGCAGCTGCCGTTAGCTCAGTGCCGAGTTCAAGCAGTCAACCCATTGGCAGATGGGCCAGCTGAGCTGTTGGGTGATATTGTCTGTACAGGTCTGACACATGAGGAGGCAAGAAGGGAAGCGGGTTTGTCAGGAATTGAAGCATATGTATCACAAATAGTCGGATCGTTCGATCTACCTCCGGAAGTTGAGGTGGGAGCAGGTGAAACATTCTCGGAAAGTGTTTGCCGGGGATTACAAAAATTCTTGTACGAGGAGTTAATCAAACAAAGCCTTGAACAGGAGTATTCCATCCTCCCGGTGCATTTAAGTACAGTAGAAGACGAACGCTGTCAGTTTTATTTGCAGGCACTGACGACGTTGCGGGGAGCACCGACAATAGGGATTGGCGAGGAAGTGTCTGGATTCCCGGTTGTGTGGATTGGTACCAATGACGGATGGTATGGCAGTGTCGATTTGAATATCACAATGGCATTACGAAATGCACTGCAACAGGCAATTTTCAATGTCCAAAATGAAGAGGAATTCGTTATGGAACGGGCATTGGAGGTTTCATCCATGATTTTGGATGAAAAAGTGCCACTAAGGATTGAAATTCCTGCGTGTCAAGAGAGAATACAATCCGAGAACTTGATGAATGCTATGGAAATCTTGGAACGGAACGGAAAGCAGTTATTTGTATATGAATTAGAACTAGAACCCTTTTTGAAAGAGGGATTGGCAGGGGTAGTTGCGGTATTGGTTCAAAAGGAGGGATTAAGGTGAGTGCTGTCATGTTGGTTGTAGGAGAAGGGCTTCTGGCAGACAACATGTGTGAAGAACTTTCATCTCAATACTTGGTATTTCGACAAACCGATTTCGGCGCAATCGTACCCGGAAGTATTGATTTGGCATTGGTTTTACATGATGCATGGAAGCCCTCAGTTCATCAAAAAGCAGAAGAGGTGTTTCGTCGAACCAATACTCCCTGGCTGAGAGGTTTTTTATCTTTTGGAGAGGGCATATTAGGACCGCTTGTTCGACCAGGGACGCCCGGGTGTTCACAATGCACAGATATGAGGCGTCTTATGACAGGTCACGACCGGAAAGAGATGTGGGAGATACAAAAGAGATTGGAGTTAACAGGAGAAATGCAACAGGAACCTTGGGCAACACGTACAGGTCTCATACACTTGGCTCACCTGGTGGTTGCGGAGGTCCAAAGAATTATCCAAGGTAATCAGGCCCAGTCTGAAGGAAAGGTATGTTTTATCAATCTGAAAACGTTGAAGAGTTCCTGGCACAGGTTTTTGCCCGTCCCATTGTGTCAGGTTTGTAGTCAATTACCTGACGATTCACCAGACATGGCTCGAATTTCTCTGCAGCAAAGTCCGAAGGTTACCAGCGACAGTTATCGTAGCCGTTCGTTAGATGATCTGAAAAGCGTTCTTATAAAAGACTATCTTGATCCTCGAACAGGCCTTTTGAATAATAAAATGGTTAACCTCGTGCATACTTTTGCTGATGTAAGTGTTAATTTGCCTTTGTTCGATGGGGATGAGGGAACAGCAGGACGTACTAACTCCTTCGCGGTAAGTGAATTAACGGCCATTTTG
>JAPSKD010000127.1 GCA_031177865.1 Bacillus sp. (in: firmicutes)
TTTACAAAACAATCAAAATCAAGATCATACCCAGAAGAACGAGTTAAATGCAAGCCTTAGTGAAAATATTAAAAAAGTAAAGGAATCTCTTGGTAACAGCGATGATATTATCATCAGGGAATTTCGCGTTGGAAAGGAAAGTAAGCTAAGGGCGGGAATTTTTTATACTGATGGCTTAACAGATACGGCCTTGATTCAAAATCTCATTCTGGAATCTTTAATGTTTCAAATGCAGGATATTGATATAGACAAAAATGTTTCTTTCAAGGATTACCCTTTACAGCTGTTGAAAGATTCTGTTTTGGCAGTCGGAGATTTAAAAGAGTTAACGGATTATAACAATTTTTTTAATTTGCTGTTGGCAGGCAATGTCATTCTTTTACTGGACGGTTATACACAAGGTTTTGCAATTGGAATGAAGGGAGGAAAGGACCGCGGCGTGCCAGAAGCAACAACTGAAAATACGGTGCGTGGTCCAAAAGAAGCTTATTCTGAAAGTTTACGGACTAATACAGCATTGTTGCGACGAAAAATCAACGATCAAAATCTTTGGTTCGAAACGAAGAAGATCGGTACTGTTACAAAAACTAACGTTTCCATTGCATATATTAAAGGAATTGTAAATGACAAAGTGGTAGAGGAAGTTCGGATGCGTCTTGATCGAATTGATATTGATGGAATTTTAGAAACCGGTTATGTTGAAGAGTTGATTCAGGATAAAACATTTACACCTTTCCCTACTATTTTCCAAACTGAACGTCCTGATGTAACCGCCGCGAATTTACTGGAAGGACGTGTCGCTATTTTTGTTGACGGGAGCCCGCATGCTCTTTTAGTTCCTTCACTGTTTGTTCAATTCTTTCAAACTGCGGATGATTATTATCAACGTGCAGATATTGTCACTCTTCTCCGCATTCTTCGTTTTATAGGATTTTTTATTGCGATGCTGGGCCCAGCCCTTTACATTGCCATTACTACTTTTCATCAGGAAATGTTGCCTACTGCTCTTCTCATTAACCTCGCTGCTCAACGGGAAGGGGTTCCCTTTCCTGCCTTCATCGAAGCGCTCATGATGGAAGTCACCTTTGAAATTTTGCGAGAAGCCGGTGTTCGTATGCCAAGAACCATTGGGCAAGCTGTTTCGATTGTTGGGACACTAGTCATTGGAACTGCAGCAGTGGATGCTGGCATCGTCTCCGCAGCAATGGTTATTGTCGTGGCGATTACAGCGATTTCAAGCTTTGTTGTCAGTGCTTACAACCTGTCTATTTCGGTAAGAATGTTGCGGTTTATTTTTATGGGACTGGCTGCCTCCTTTGGTTTATTCGGGATTGTTGTCAGTTTGATTGCTCTTTGTATGCATTTATGCAGTTTGCGTTCGTTCGGGATACCTTTTATGTCTCCACTTGCTCCATTTAATATGGCAGATCAAAAAGACGTAATTTTCCGGTTTCCTCGTTGGGGATTATTTTCACGTCCGCGTTTAATTAGCCAGAAAAATATAAAACCAGAAGATACTCCTTTACCAAAACCAGCTCCTCGCAAACATAAGTAGCAGCTTGAGAAAAGGTGATTAACAATTAAAACCAGGCTTTTTTCGTATTGGAAGAAAAGCTGAATGTAAAAACCCTGATTTAACGAGTTGAAGGTTTTGAAAGCGCAAGGAGAACAAAATAATCGTTAGCTCGATTAAAGAGGAATGAACCAGAACTTGAAAAATTAAAGGAGCAGTTCATTATGTGGGTTATTGGAGGAATACTTCTCGTAGCGATTTTGATCATTGTTCTGGAAGTACCCCCGCTTTGGAAGAAAAAGCAAAAAAAAGAATTATGGGTTTTTTCACTATTGCTGCTTTGTGGGAGCGGGTTAAGTTTTGCTCAAGGTTTGGATTTAAATATTCCTAATCCTTTCGATTTGATTGTAACAATTTATAAGCCGCTCAGTGATTTAATGATGAGTTTATTGAAGTAGAGAAGAATGGGCAATAGCACAAGCGTCTTGTTCAGGGGGGCCTACAGCCTTTGAAGCAGGAACGAGAAGTAAATACTTAAAGAAAATAACCATTATTCAACAGGCGAATAGTATCATTTACTATGCATTAGAAAGGAGGAAAAGATGTGAAAAGAAAAAGCAGTTTATTTATCATGATCTTCCTATTGCTTAACGTTTTATCAGGTTGTTGGAACCGCAGGGAATTGAATGAACTTGCGATCACGGTCGCATTTGCGATTGATCACGCAAATGATCAATATATTATTACAACCCAGGTCGTCAATCCTGCGGAAGTTGCCGCTAAACAAGGCGGCGGTCAGAGAACAGCGGTTACTATATATCAAGAAAAAGGAGACACTGTCTTTGAAGCGATAAGAAGATTGACATCGGTTACCCCTAGAAAACTTTATTTTCCGCATATTCGAATTCTTGTACTAAGTGAAGAGGTAGCCAAAAAAGGAATAGGCGACGTGATCGATTTTTTATCAAGGGATCATGAATTGCGATCAGACTTTTATGTTTTGATTGCGAAAGATGCGAAAGCGGAAGACGTATTAAAAGTGTTAACGCATTTAGAAGATATTCCTGCAAACAAACTGTTTACATCTCTTGAAACGTCTGAGAAAGCATGGGCTCCTTCAATGGCAGTGACATTAGACGAACTTACAGCGGATATCGTGGCGGAGGGAAAAGAGGCCCAATTAACTGGACTCCAGATAAAGGGGGGAATACCAAAAGCAGAAAAGAGTGAACATGTTCAAGAAATTGAAACTGATGTTGACTTGAAATATACCGGCATGGCCGTGTTTAAAGACGATAAACTAATCGGCTGGCTGAACGAAGCGGATAGTAAAACGATTAATTATGTTCAAGGGAATGTAAAAAGTACGATTGGTGTAGTGTCTTGTCCAGAAGAAAAAGGGAAAGTAGCAATCGAGGTCATTCGTACGAAAGCTGATCTGAAAGCGAAGGTTGAAAATGGTTTACCAAAAGGAACGATTGAAATTAAGATAGAAGGAAATGTTGGCGATGTTCAATGCAGGAAGCTGGATTTATCGAAAACGAAAACGATAGATGATTTGGAAAAGGAATCGGAAAGAAGAAGCAAAGAAATGTTTGAATCGACTATAGCGAAAGTCCAGGAAGAATTTAAAGTCGATGTTTTTGGCTTTGGCGAGGCGATTCACCGTTCGAATCCCGACTATTGGAAAAAGGTAAAGAAGGAATGGAATGAGAAATTCGCGGATATGGCAATAGAGGTAAAAACAGACGTAAAGATTCGGCGGGTCGGTACAATAGGAAATTCACCACTGAAAAAATAAAAGAGGAGAATCGTTATAATTGATACTTTTACTGAAATAGAAAGGAAAAGAGGGAAAAAGATGCTGGAAAACGGTAAAATTGGGGGTTGGCAATTTACAGTATTGGTGTTTATGTCCACGACTGGAAGCTCTCTTATATTGGTCCCTTCCATGCTTGCTGGTAAAGCTAAACAGGATGCCTGGTTAGCTGGAATTTTTGGATTGGTAGTAGGACTATTGTTAGTTTGGTTATATCAAACACTAGGAAATTTATTTCCCGATATGACTTTGGTTGAATATAGTGAAAAAATACTTGGAAAATGGATAGGGAAAGCCATCTCTCTTCTGTTTTTTACTTTTCCATTTACTCTAGGTGCATTCGTCCTTAGAAATATAGGGGATTTTATGACAACGCAAATCATGCCGGAAACGCCGATCGAATCCATCCATATTATTTATCTTATTATTGCCATGATGGGAACACGCTATGGGCTTGAAACTTTAGCGCGCACAGGAGAACTTTTATTCCCATTGTTTGCCCTTTTTTTTCTTATGCTTGTCATCTTTATTTCTCCTCAAATTGAGCTGGAAAAAATACAGCCTATCCTTGAAGATGGAATAAAACCCATATTACAGGGTTCATTTCTATTTATCGGGTTTCCTTTCCTCGAGCTGGTTATTTTCTTGATGATCTTCCCCTATGTGAAAAATCCAAAAGAAGCAGGAAAGGCTTTTTTTAGGGGAACATTGATGGGGGGAGTCGTTTTAATCCTGCTGACGTTTATAGCTATCCTGGTTGAGGGTGCAGATGATACAGCGAGAAATTTATACCCAAGCTATATTCTGGCACAAAAAATTAATATAGGAAATTTTTTACAGAGGATCGAAGCCATCGTAGCAATTATGTGGTTTATTTCTATCTTTTTTAAACTGACCATTTGCTTTTATGTATCTACTATAAGTCTGGCCCAAATATTGAAACTGAAAGAGTATCGAATGCTTGTATTCCCTTTAGGATTGATTCTTTTTGTCCTTTCCCTTGTAGTCAGTCCCAATATCGTCTATATTGCTACCATTGTTCTAGATGTATGGCCATCGTATGTTTCAACATTCGGGCTTTTTCTTCCATTGCTTTTGTTAGGAATAGCTGCAGTACGAAAATCGGTTTAACTAAATAATTTACGAACTGGAAGGAAAAAGAAATGGAGAGTGATCTTGTAGAACACTGTAAAACATCAAAAGAAGTAATTGAGTTGCACAGAATAAGTGGGCAATTTAATTTCTTAGTAAAAGTAGTGACTACAAACGCTTCAGTCCCTTGAAGCAGCTATAAATACGATTGGGGTGTATGGAGATTCAACAACATTAATCGTCCTATCTTCCCCAATAAAGTATGATAATTTGATTCCTTAAGGCGGGATATAAACAATAGAAAAATAATAAACAAAACTTATTCAGCAAAAGGCAGGTTCCAGTATAAAATATATAGTTGTGTATTCAAACAGAGCCTTTTCCAGTGGGGAACCACAGGCTTCCCGTAAATGTTCAATTTCCATTTCGGTCAAAAATTTAGGAATTCGTTTCCCGGTTTTAGGTTCTTTAATTTTAGCTGGCGGGTTCTTGGGAATATGCCCTTCTTCATGAGACCATCGAAATAATGATTTCATAAAACGAATTCGATGAGCCCAACTTGCAGGCTTAAGGTTTTGGCACTTGATTTTGCTAAATAAGCTTTTAATTGATCCGTAGTGATTGTATCAAGTTGAACATCATTAAAACGGCGGTTCTTATTTAGCTAAAAAAGCAGTTTAGTTAAAAAAGGAGGATAAGTTTTTTAATATGGAGAAAATATATTTAGCTTTATTTCTTAGAGGGAGTAAAGCGTTTAATTTATAATAAATCCAGTAAAGACATAAGATGTATATACTAATGAACAACAAATTCCTAGATCTATTCGGTGTGTTCATTGAAACAGAAGACGGCTTTTTACTTAAAAAAGTTAATGAGCAAGTAGTGAATAAGATAATCGAAAAATAATAGAGGGAACAGCTGCTGGATGAGAATGATCCACGGTGTAATCATTGTGAAAGAAGCATAGGAGGAAGTAAAAGCTCGATAAAGAAAAACGGCTGTATCCAATTGGGGTAGTTGGTTTTGGAAATATTTAGAAAATTCAGTTGACAGTCCCTCTACTAGGTGTTACGATGTACCTGTAATAAGTAACACTGGATACCCACTCCACTAAATAGTGAGGTTACAAAAATATTTTAAGAAAAACAGTTGACACCCCTACTACTCAGTGTTACGATGTACCTGTAATAAGCAATACTTAATAGCGTGATTTCCCAAAAGCTATTAAGTAAAAATTTACCTTAGTACTAAGTTGTACTGAATATAAGTCAGACGAAGTAGGGGGGGAAGGAGGCTCAGAACATGGAAAATTTAACTGAAATGCTGAAGGGTTCGCTGGAAGGCTGCGTGCTGGAAATCATCAGCCGCCATGAAACCTATGGCTACGAGATTACCCGCCGCCTGAACGAGCTTGGGTTTACCGAAGTCGTGGAAGGGACGGTCTACACCATTCTCGTTCGATTAGAAAAGAAAAAACTGGTGAACATAGAAAAGAAACCGTCAGATATGGGGCCGCCCCGCAAGTTTTACTCACTTAATGAGGCTGGCCGCCAGGAACTTGAATTGTTTTGGAAAAAATGGGATTTTGTAGCATCAAAAATCAATGTCTTGAAGTCAACCTAGCATCATAAAATATTCTATCCGATATTTTTGGAGTGTCTTGTTCAGCTTTATAAAAAAAGGAGGAAAAATAACATGTTGGAAATGTTCAAAAAAATGATTGGTGATAAAAAAGAGTACAAAATGATGATGGCACGGGTTGAAATCCTGCCAGAGGACTACCAGTTTGTATTTAAGAAAATTCAAAACTACATGTGGAATTTCTCAGCGGGTAACGGGATGGATATGCTGCATATTCAGTATGAATTAATCGATTTGTTCGAAGCCGGTGCAGCGGAAGGCAGACAAGTGCTGGAAATCACCGGAGACGACGTGGCGTCTTTTGCAGACGAACTAGTGGCAAACGCTAAAACCTATTTCGCCAAGTATCGTGAAGATTTGAATCAGAGTATCATGAATCAATTGGGAAAAAATAAATTCAATAGATAATACCGACTGAATAGCTGATTACAAATGTGAATTGCCACCTTTACTATTCAGTTATATTTTTAACCTGGTAGTAAGTGATACAGATTATCAGTCAGACTTAATAGTAGGGTGTAGGCAATCTAGCTCCGATAAGGCGCTTTTAAGGAGGAAAAAAGTATGAGCAATGTAGCGATTTCTGTAAAAGGGTTAAAAAAGTCCTTTAAAGACAAGGAAGTCTTAAAGGGGGTGGATTTTGAGGTGCGGCGTGGCGAAATTTTTGCACTGCTTGGTTCAAATGGAGCGGGCAAGACGACAACCGTCAACATCCTCTCGACACTAATGAAAACCGATGGCGGAGAAGTAGGGATTTGCGGCTTTGACGTCCAGCGTCAACCGGATCATGTTCGCCAGAGCATCAGCCTGACAGGGCAGTTCTCAGCTTTAGACGGCATGCTCACCGGGCGGGAAAACCTGATCATGATTGCCAAGTTGCGGGGAGTTTCCAATCCCGCTCAAGTCGCCGACAATCTGCTAGCAAGATTCAGCCTGCGTGACGCGGCCAACCGCCGGGCGGACAAATATTCCGGCGGGATGAAGCGCCGGCTTGACATCGCCATGAGCCTGATCGGGACGCCAGCAGTCATTTTTCTCGACGAACCGACGACAGGGCTTGACCCCGAAGCGCGAAATGAAGTCTGGGATACCGTCAAGGAGCTTGCTGGCGGCGGCACGACCATCTTGCTGACGACCCAGTACCTGGTGGAAGCCGAACAACTGGCGGACCGTATCGCCATCCTGCATGGCGGAAAAATCATTACGACCGGTACCCTTACCGAACTCAAAGAAATGTTCCCTCCAGCGAAAGTGGAATACATCGAGAAGCAGCCGACATTGGAGGAAATCTTCCTCGCGATCATCGGCAAAAAGGAGGAGAAGTAAATGAAAAGCAAAACATGGGTATTACTAGGGCGGTTAATGCGCAACATCATGCGCAGCCCGGATACGATTATTACGGTGGCGATTACGCCGATTATGATGATGCTGCTGTTTGTCTACGTATTTGGCGGCGCCATAGAGACAGGCAAGGACAACTACGTCAATTATTTATTGCCGGGAATCTTGCTAATGGCTGTTCTCTCCGGTGTAACTTACACTTCAGTGCGGCTGTTTACGGATGTAAAGAGCGGGCTGATGGCGCGTTTCATTACCATGCCCATCAAGCGCTCATCGATATTGTGGGCTCACGTGTTGACCTCGCTTGTTTCCAATGCGCTTACTGTCGTGGTGGTTATCCTCGTCGCGCTCTTGATGGGCTTCCGTTCCAGCGCTGATATCCTGGATTGGCTCGCGGTGGCTGGGATCCTCGTGCTGTTTACGCTGGCGCTGACATGGCTGGCGGTCATTCCCGGGTTGACAGCGGGATCTATGGAAGGGGCGACAGCCTACTCATACCCGCTGATTTTCCTGCCGTTTATCAGTTCGGCCTTTGTCCCCACCGAAACCATGCCTAAAATTGTCCGCGCGTTCGCTGAGAACCAGCCCGTAACTTCAATCGTGAATGCGATTCGTGCCCTCTTGTATGAAGGGTCTGTTGGCAACGGTATCTGGATCGCGCTTGCCTGGTGCGTCGGCATCATGGTCACCGCTTACTTCTTCGCCAGTAATGCATTTAAACGCCAGTTAGGGTAAGTACACCATCGGTTCGGTGTCTCGTGACAACTAAATCTTCCGAAATAAAATTTATGTTTGGAAAATGCACACAAAAATTTTCCGTGCTTTAATTATTTTTCATGTTCTGTAGGGTAACTAGTGTCGATATAACACCTTCATGATATTCAAGCCTTTTTTATAGATCATAAAAAAAGAAGACTGCATCATTTTGCAGTCTTTCGTTCTATATTATGCGTTTCGTCTAATCATTCTTAACACAAGGCTCAAGATTAGTACAAAGACTATCGCGCCGAGGAGTGCTGGTAAAATGTAAAATCCTCCAATGACAGGTCCCCAGCCGCCCAAAGCGGATCCAATCCAGGCCCCGATGAACCCTGCAATGATATTTCCAATCACGCCGCCTGGAACATCACGCCCCAGAATCAATCCTGCTAACCAACCGATAATTCCTCCAATAAGTAATGACCAAATAAATCCCATGAAAATCTCTCCTTTTTTGTTTTCACCTGAGCTTGGTTGTTAAATACCCGAAATTTCAGCAGATAAACTTAAAAATGAAAAAACTTATCACGATTTTGTTCTAGACGTCCCTTTAATCGGTTCTCAGGGTTGCTCATAAGCGTTCCTAGATAACGCTGGCAAACCTTTAATTCGTAAGATAATTGAATAAATCCTTCCTGGTCCCGGTCATCCAGACACTGGTCAATTTTTTGTTTTAGCAAACTAATCTTTGTAATTAACTCTGCTTTTTTCCTCATCTAATACCTCCCATAGTCCTTTTTTAAACTAACTAAAAGTTTAATACCCCGATATCTATTAATGTAAACTTTTTTAAAAAATAGGTTTGGTTGATTAAAAGAGTGGATATATAACTGGTACAAGCTGACATCAGCTGACAAATAAGTTCGAGGAGGAATGAATATGGAAAACGTAAAAATAGTAGAAAATGGAGTTCAAGCTAAAAAGGAAATCGCTCAATTCATGATGGAGGGATTCACAAAGGATGAAATTTATCTGTTAGCGCATGACGAAAACCGTTCTGAACACCTAACGGATGCACTGAAAATAAGCGCTATAGGTGTAGGGGAGCAGGGGTTCTTCGAATCGATTGCCAACGTATTTCGTTCCAGAGGGGATGAACTTCGTGCGAAGTTAGAGTCACTGGGGTTATCTGCAGCGGCAGCGGAGCGTTGTGAAGAACAAATGGATCATGGAAAAGTCATTGTTGTTGCAACTACATTGGCTTAATAATAGTAACGGAAAAAATAATGAGGTGAAATTATCATGAAAAAGTCCAATCAGAGTGTAGAGAAATTGAAAGGTATGCGTAAAAGAGCCAGACATAAAAATAGTGAGAGCCAATCACTTATGCATTATTTTAAAAAACCAATTATTCATAAGGAGATTCATGGGGACAGGGTTTATGTTCCGTTAAGAATCAGCAGGATTTGGAATGGAATCTAAATTTCAACTATACTTATTAACTGCCTAAACACTGATTGTTTACACATAACCAGTGTTTAGGCAGTTAATGCGTTAAAAATTTGCTATAATAGAAACGAAACTTTTCGGGTTTTCATCCGTCAGTATGGTATACACATATTTTATGCATAAAGGCAGTTTTTTGCATAAATGGTGACAGGCACCCAAAGGAGGGTATGATGGAGAATTTTGGACAGATTGCTTTATTGAGTATTTTCTCGCACCTGGTGTTTATCGCACTGGCTTGGTGGGCGCTGCAGTCGATTCGTTTAGATAAGCTGCTGAAACCGAACCATGTTTTCCAAGCGCGATTACTGTATATATTATTGGCGATTATCATTGGATCATCGGTTAGTAACTTTTTCCTAGACTACCTTTCATGGTCAAGGCAGTTACCATTAATTTTACAATACATACAACTGGTAAAAATTTAGGTCTTCGTACATGTATCTTTTTTTAGAAAAATTGAGTACAATTCAATTTGTGTGAAAAAATGTGCAATCTACAAGAAAAAGTTAACAACTTAGAAAATAGATGGATAAATAGTTCAGTAAATCAAAATGACTTCAACGAGAGTAACGAAATGCAGAAACTTGAACCTATCTGACGCAGGAATTAGGTGTTTTTTCAAAAAATCTTCTGCTTCAAAAAAACTTGTCCAAAAGTGTCGACATTTCCCAAGTATGCTATCCCTCCCCTTGGTAACAATGGTAGTAAGGGGGAGAGTAGAGATGAAGAGAAAAACAAAGGTACTTTTTAGCATAAGTTTAATGTTGCTGGTTGGTTTGATCGCGGTGCTTGGAAGTCGGTTAACGGCAGCCAGCGGTGAGCCTGATTTGGTAAAAATCGCCGACGCTTTTCAAACAGAACATATTTTGCTCGAAGAATGGTCGTTTTATGCACGGGAGCATTTGGTTGACCTGACTACAGAGAAAGAAGTGCAGGAATATGTGAAGGAGCTTCAGCAAAAGTTTCCTGATTGGGATTGGTCCACAAGTAAGACCAGCGACAAATGGGAAGTAACAGCAGTATCTCCAACTTCTAAACACCACACAGAAATGCTTCAAATGATGGCAACCCACACAAAACAACCTGTTAATGCGTATATAGTATATAGGGTCAGCGGTAACGAGTGGAATAAGGAGATGGAGTCCTTTTTCACGAAGGATCAAGTCAAAAATAAGCTTTCTGACATATTTCGAGGAAATCCAACAATTTTTTCTGGTATGAAGGGCAGCATTAGTGATAAGATGGATAAAGCTGTTCCGACCATTACTAGTGATTTAATGGAAATTTTTGGTGCAAAAGAAATCGAAGCGTTAAAAGAGGATAATTTCATGTCTGTATCGGCGAACTCGCCAATGTTTTCAGACTCCATAGCGCGGGACATGAATTTACAAATTGGCATACGCTCCGAAGGATTGGGCGCTAAGACTACCATTGTAGTTGGCACACCAATCATTACGATTGAATATTAATATAGAGAAAATGGACGCGGAGGGGAATACTCTTGGAAAAGATCATCGTCCGCGGCGGACAAAGGCTATATGGAACCGTTAAAGTAGAAGGCGCAAAAAATGCGGTCCTGCCTGTACTCGCTGCCACATTATTAGCAAGTGACGGAAAAAGTGTAATTCGTGATGTACCTACACTCTCCGATGTATACACAATTAATGAAGTATTGCGCAACTTGAATGCAGAAGTTGCCTTTGACAATAATACAGTTGTCGTTGATGCATCTAGAGTGTTGAAAGAAGAAGCACCATTTGAATATGTTCGTAAAATGCGTGCATCTGTCCTCGTAATGGGATCACTACTAGCGCGCAATGGCCGTGCACGTGTAGCACTGCCAGGCGGATGTGCGATTGGTTCTAGACCGATTGATCAGCACCTTAAAGGTTTTGAAGCAATGGGTGCAAAGGTTAAAGTAGGAAATGGTTTTATTGAAGCGGAGGTTGAAGGCCGCTTAACGGGTGCAAAGATTTACTTGGATTTCCCAAGTGTCGGTGCAACAGAAAACATTATGATGGCTGCAACGCTAGCTAAGGGTACGACCGTTATTGAAAACGTAGCAAAAGAACCGGAAATCGTTGACCTAGCGAATTTCTTGAATAAGATGGGCGCAAATGTCCGAGGCGCAGGCACGGGCACTCTTCGTATTGAAGGTGTGGATGTACTGTTTGGCGCTGACCATAACATCATTCCTGACCGTATCGAAGCGGGAACCTTTATGGTTGCTAGTGCAATTACAGGCGGAAATGTCCTCGTACAGGGAGCTGTTCCTGAACACCTTTCATCTTTGATTGCAAAAATGGAAGAAATGGGCGTTACGATTATTGAAGAAGGTGATGGCGTCCGCGTCATCGGTCCTGAAAAGCTTAAAGCTGTTGATATTAAAACGATGCCGCATCCTGGCTTCCCAACAGATATGCAATCACAAATGATGGCACTATTGCTTCGTGCACAAGGCACATCTATGATTACAGAAACGGTGTTCGAAAACCGCTTCATGCATGTTGAGGAATTCCGCCGGATGAATGCGGATATTAAGATTGAAGGACGTTCTGTTATTTTAAACGGACCTTCTAACTTACAAGGTGCTGAAGTTTCTGCAACCGATCTTCGGGCTGCAGCCGCTTTGATTTTAACAGGGTTGGTTTCTGAAGGTAATACACGCGTAACGGAGCTAAAACATTTAGACCGTGGTTATGTAAACTTCCATGGAAAATTAGCATCTTTAGGCGCAGATATCGAACGTGTCAAAGAAGCAGAGGAAGTTTTTACAGAAGTGGAAAGCTTCATTACAGATTTGAACGCGTAATTTTATAAAAATAAAGAACCGAAGAGGGTATCTGGTGAGATGCATTCTTCGGTTTTTTATTTTTTTTAAGGTGTGAAAAAATGAAAGTTGTAGTTAAATTAGGAGAAGTTCTACAAAAAAGAGGTATGACACAAAACGAGTTAGCTCACGCTTAACAGGAATAAGTGAAGAACTGATTTCAAAAAAATGAAGTAACCTCTATGCATACTCACCATATGAACTTAATTGTTAAGGTGTTAGATCTTGAGAAGATTACCGAACTAATTGACTTTGAGAAATAAATAACATTTATGGTTTATACATATGATTTTTCTGAATATTCTAGAATCTATTTTTAGTCATAAATGCTTGTCCGCCTCCATATGATGGAATGAGAAAGCAACCCAGGTTGGGATGCGCAAATTTCATAATTGGAGGCTCTACATGAAAAAATTCAAACCACTCATCCTACTAGCGTCATTCTTATTTGCCCTCACCTTACTCATTCCAGCCGTCTTAGTATTGCCTTTTGGGGATGGAAATGTTAGCGGTAAATTAGGTGAAGACCTATCCAACAAGGCCCCAAATAGCGAAACTGCAAACAATTCGACAGACGCCGCAGTAGAAGTCGCAGTCTACCGCTCTTCTGCAGGACAAATCGATAACGTTC
>JAPSKD010000128.1 GCA_031177865.1 Bacillus sp. (in: firmicutes)
TGCCAGATTTCAAATTCATAAAAATACACCACCCTTTCTACCCTCTATATAGGAATTTAGAGGGCAAAAGGACAGGATGATTTGCGAGAAGTTGTTACAGGATTGTGAACCGATTCGTGCACGTACCGGTATACGATAAGTTTTTTGAAGTGGGATACGAAGTAATTCGACAGGCTGTTAAAACAGGGCAACTGATAGAGGAGTTTTCACCTTATGGCGTCCCTATCCCTGGGGAAGCTGCTAATGGGGATGGTTTTCCTGTTGTTACACTAACAGTAGGGGTTTCAAGAAAATATGGTAGACAAGAAGCGTCTGTTAATATAATATAAAGAAAATCATATACATATTTTAAACAGGTGTTATGCATGTAAGAATGTATAGCTTAATAGGGAAGTTCGGTGAAAGTCCGACACGGTACCCGCCACTGTAATCCGGAGCGACTTGCACAATGTCACTGCTTTATTTTAAAGCGGGAAGACGCAAGGAGCATCGATGGTAAGTCAGGAGACCTGCCTGTTTAGAAAGTACGACGTGACCTACGGGATATAGGGATGTGTTTACGGAGACGGAAGTATGCTTTTTTATTTTTAAAGCAGAACATACCAGTGTTTTTTGTGAGCATTTAAACCCACTAGGTTTAAATGCTCTTTTTAGTTTGGTCACTATTTTGTACGATGGAGGTAAGTTTAAAGTGAAAAAAAGATCATTATGGTTTTCATTTGTTGTACTGTTTGGTTTAACAAGCTATTTTTGGACGAATTCTTATCGTCCAGCCTATGCGATGCATATTATGGAAGGATTTCTACCATTGGGTTGGGCTGTTTTTTGGTGGGGGATCACCATTCCATTTGTTGCCGTTGGAATACGATCGATTACGAAAAAATTAAAAGAAAATCCTGAATTGAAATCAATGCTAGGTCTGTCTGGTGCATTTGCATTCGTTTTATCTGCGTTGAAAATTCCTTCAGTGTCAGGTAGTTGTTCCCATCCAACGGGTGTGGGATTGGGGACAATTTTATTTGGACCAACGGTGATGAGTGTTTTAGGAACAATAGTCCTTTTATTTCAATCTCTATTGTTAGCACATGGTGGAATTACTACGTTAGGCGCGAATGCCTTTTCGATGGCTGTCGTCGGACCTTTACTTTCTTACGGAATATACAAGTTTGGAAGAAAAATGAATTTATCTATCGCCGTTTCAGTCTTTTTAGCTGCAATGTTAGGGGATTTAGGAACATATTTAGTGACATCGGTTCAACTAGCCTTAGCTTTCCCTGCTGAGGTAGGTGGCTTTGTATCTTCATTTGTAAAGTTTGCTAGTATCTTTGGTTTAACACAAATTCCTTTAGCGATTAGTGAAGGCTTACTTACGGTTATTGTGATGAACTTACTTCAAAAATATAATATGACAGAATTAAATCAATTACCTACGATGAAGGAGGCACGCTAACATGAGAAATGGAATATTATTTTTATTCGTTATTCTATTAGCAATTTTTCCTTTACTATTTTTAAAAAATGCTGAATTTGGTGGTGCTGACGGGAAAGCGGAGGAAGCGATTATCGAAGTGGCACCTGACTATGAGCCATGGTTTCATGCGATATGGGAACCACCAAGTGGAGAGATTGAAAGTTTACTATTCTCGTTACAAGCGGCTCTCGGAGCCATCATCATCGGCTATTGTCTTGGATATGGAAAAGCTAGAAAAAAGTATTCTTCATCCAAACAATAACAGAATGAAGTGAATACTATGATAAAAATTGATGATTATGCTTATATCAGCGGATTAAAAGATGTTCATCCCGTTGAGAAGGTCAGCTTTGCGCTGATCTTTCTCTTTTTTACAATTCTTTCAAAAAATATTTCGGTGGCTTGTTTTACCTTTACTGTAATGAGTATTTTGGTGCTATTCAAGGCGAAAATCCCGTTTATTGCATATTTGAAACTTCTTTTCGTCCCTTTAATATTCTTAATGACAAGCTTGGTTGCCATAATATTTTCCATTGCACCTAATTATCAAGAAAATCTAGAGGTGCTTTGGATGGCTAAAATAGGTTCATGGCAAATTTATATTAGTTCAAATAGTATCCAACAATCATACGAACTAGCTACAACGATATTAGCAAGTGTGAGCTGTTTATATTTTCTTGTTTTATCAACTCCTCTTAATCAATTAATGTGGATATTAAAAAAAGTAAAACTTCCCACCGTTTTTGTAGAATTAATCGGGATCACGTATCGATTTATCTTTGTTTTATTGGAAAAGATGAATGAAATTTATATTGCACAATCTAGCAGGCTTGGCTATCAAAATTATAGAAGCTGGTTGTCCAGCGTAGCACAGCTTATTGTCAGCCTTTTCATAAAATCGATGCACGCAGCAAAAGAGCTTCAAATCACAATTGATAGTCGAGGTGGAGATGAACATTTGTATGATGTGGATTTATCATTGGGCTATAAGCGAGGGCATTTTGTCATTATTTTTATTTCGGTTGTAACACTTTTCATAATAGATATTATGACAAAGTCATGAAAGAACAATGAAAAGGAAGTATGTAGAGTGAGTGAACAAATATTAACATTTGAACAAGTTTCTTATCAATATGCAGATGGAACAATGGCATTGAATCAAATAAATCTTTCAATTGAAAAAGGGAAGAAAATAGCCTTATTAGGGAACAATGGCGCTGGGAAATCGACACTATTTCTTCTTATGAACGGAATATTAAAGCCAACTAGTGGCAGCATTTTATACAATGGAAAGAAGTTGACCTATAAAAAGAAAGAGATAAAGCAATTAAGGCAGCAAGTCGGTATTGTGTTCCAAAATTCTGAAACCCAACTCTTTTCATCTACTGTCTATGAAGATATTAAGTTCGGTCCAAAAAATTTAAATCTATCCACCGAAGAAATAGAAAGACGTGTAAAGGAAGTCATCACATTAACAGATACGGAATCGCTTAAAGATAAACCCCCTCACTTTTTAAGTATCGGACAGAAAAAAAGGGTAGCAATTGCTGGAATTGTTGCTATCGATCCTGAATTAATGGTGTTAGATGAACCAACAGCTGGGCTCGACCCTTACTATTCAAAAAGAATGTTGGATCTATTGGAAAAGATTCATCATCGAAACCGGACGATTCTATTGTCTACACATAATGTAGATCTAGCTTATGAGTGGGCAGATGAGGTCATCATCTTAAACAATGGGCATTTGCTAGCTCAAGGAACACCCGTTGAGGTTTTTAATAAAACAGAAATACTAGAAACAAGCCATTTACAAAAACCTTGGATTATGGAAGTGTTTGAAGAATTTCAAAGAATGAACTTATCCAATAATAAGTATCCGAGGTCAAAGGCAGAACTTTTTGAAATGATGGAATCATGTTTTAATGGGACCAGCATTAAAGTTTAAGATGAAACTCTGAAGAGTGATCTCAGTTTATTGTTGTATAATTTTTTAAAAGCACCCTTTCAACATAAGAAGGAGCCTTTATTAAATTTTCAAAAAAATAGTTTGTTAACTTTCGAGATTATATGGTATAGTTATAAAAAATTTAATAATTACTTTAAATAAGTGCTCACATTTGTGAGGTAAAAGGGAAACTAGTGAAAGTCTAGTACAGCCCCCGCTACTGTAAGAGCTGATGAAATTACAATGCCACTGAGAAATTGGGAAGGTGTAAGAGTAAAAAGAAGCTTAAGTCAGGAAACCTGCTTATTTAAACGACACTTGCTTTTCGGAGGGAGAAGTATGCGGGACAATTATTCCAATTGTTTTTGTATTTCAGTATGCTTTTTTTATACTGCGATTTCATATGCCTGTATTCCTTTTAAAAGGAGTGCAGGCATTTTTTATTTGGAGGTAAACCTATGGAAAAGGGAAAAATTTTTGTTGTTGGCTTCGGTCCAGGTGATCGTGAGCATATTACAAATCGAGCTGTAGTGGCATTGCAGCAAAGTGATTGTATCATTGGCTATAAAACATATGTGGAGCTAATTGAACCTTTCGTAACAGCAAAATCCATAGTCAGTACGGGTATGACAGAAGAAGTGTCACGTGCACAGGATGCAGTAAAGAAAGCGGAAGCAGGTCATATTGTCTCAGTGATTTCCAGCGGAGATTCAGGCGTTTATGGTATGGCGGGATTAGTATATGAAGTGCTGATTGAGAAGGGCTGGACTGAAAAAGAAGGAATTGCGGTAGAAATTGTTCCAGGTATTTCAGCCATTAATTCTTGTGCGAGTTTATTGGGTGCGCCTGTCATGCATGATTCCTGCACGATAAGTCTCAGTGATCATTTAACACCTTGGACGGTAATAGAAAAGCGCATTGAAGCAGCTGCGATGGCGGATTTCGTTATAGCTTTATATAATCCGAAAAGCGGCCGGCGGACACGCCAAATTGTAGAGGCGCAAAATATTCTATTAAAATATCGTTCTCCTGAAACACCGGTGGGACTTGTGAAAAGTGCCTATCGTGAAAATCAAAATGTAGTGCTGACAACACTGGCTGAAATGCTTGAACATGATATAGGGATGCTGACAACGGTTATTATCGGGAATTCTTCTACTTTCTTTTATGACAATAAAATCATTACCCCTCGAGGTTATCAGCGTAAATATACGTTAGGGGAAGAGAAGCAAAGCTTAAAACCGCATCAGCGTTTGAAAAAGGAAGCCGAGCCATGGGCATTAAATCAAGAAACAGGGGAAGCGCAAGCTGGTTATGAGCAAATTGAACGAAAAAAACAAGAAGTTAGCTCATTAGAGTTGGCCATAAAGGCTTTATCGATGGTGACTAAATCGGAAATAGACAATCCTCATTTTGTTCAGCAGCCAATCGAAGATATATTTGAATTTGCTGTTTCACCTGGTGTTGCCAATAAATTTATTACCCCTGAGCAAATGCGAGTATTAGCTGAAATCATTGGCGAGACAGGGACCATGGAATATACACCGGATCATCGTTTTTTAGTAAAAATTCCAACAGATCAGCCTGAATCGATTGTTGAAAAGCTTGAACAACATCATTTAATCGTCATGCCTGTAGGCGATGTTTTAAATGTTAAAGCTTGTGATTTTTGCTACGGGGAAAAAGCAGAATCAATTCCATATGCAGAAGAGATAGGAGCAAAATTGGGCGGCTTAAAGCTTCCAAAAGAACTACATATTGGTTTCAACGGCTGCGGTATGGCCTGTTATCGGGCCGTATTCGATGATATTGGGATCGTTTACCGCAAGAAAAAATTTGATTTATTTATTGGCGCAAAGCCGGTTGGCCGTACAGCCCATGCTGCACAGCCAGTAGCAGAAGGAATTGAACCAGATCAACTCCTGCCGTTATTAACGAAAATTATAGAAGAGTACAAGCAAAATGCCCATCCAAATGAACGCCTTTTTAAATATTTTAAACGGGTGAAAAGAATTCAGTATTTTAACTATCAGGATATGAGCTCCAAAATTGAAATCGAGCCGGCACCATGTGGAGATTAGGAGGAACACATGATTTTATTTTTAGCAGGCACAAGTGATGCGAGAGCACTAGCCATTCAATTGCAAAATCAAGGCTATCCTTTATTAGCAACAGTAGTCACAGAATCTGCAGCCGAAAGTTTAAAAGCCCACCATATTCCTTATCAAGTGGGTCGGTTATCAGTAGATGACATGATAGCGATTATTCAGAAGCAAATGATGACCAGTGTCATCGATGCCAGTCATCCATTTGCGGAAGAAGCGTCGAAAACTGCAATGGCAGCAGCAAAAGCATGTGATATTCCTTATATTCGTTATGAAAGGCCAGAAGAACAATTTATTTCTCCATTAATTACAGAGGTTGAAAGCTATGAGGAGGCAGCCAAATTAGCTCAATCTCATAAAGGAACAATCATGTTAACAACAGGCAGCAAAACGTTAGAAATATTTACGAAATATTTAATGCGTGATGAAATCCGGCTTATTTGCAGAATGCTTCCAAATATAGGGAACATGGAAAAGTGCAATCAGTTAGGTATTAAACAAAAGGACATTATTGCGATCCAGGGCCCATTTTCGGAAATCTTAAATAAAGCACTATGTGAGCAATACAATGTGACTCTAATGATTACAAAAGAAAGTGGCAAAGTAGGATCTGTAGATGAAAAAATGACAGCTGCTCTGCAATTAGGGATTCCTGTTATTTTAATAAAACGGCCAGCGATTGAATATGAAAATTTTTGTACTTCTTTTGAAGAAGTAACTCAACTATTGGGAGGTTTTATTCTTGGCAAACATGAACTTTAATACAAAATTTATACCCGTTACGGTAGATCCAGACAAGATTTATGATTACAGTTTCGCCATTATTAAAGAAGAAATGGGCGAACATTCATTTACTGATAAGCAATGGCTGGTGGTTCGGCGGGTGATTCACGCTTCAGCAGATTTTGAGTTAGGACGAAGCATGATTTTTACACCTGATGCCATTGAGGCGGGGGTTCAATCCATTTTAGCGGGCCGTCATGTAGTGGCGGATGTACAAATGATCGAAAGCGGTTCTGGACGGAAACGATTCCAAAAGCATGGCGGGGATTTACATTGTTATATTGCCGATGAAGATGTCTCAAAGGAAGCGAAGGCAGAAGGAACAACACGTGCGATTATTTCCATGCAAAAAGCAACGCGTTTACATGAAGGAGGGATCTATGCCATCGGCAATGCTCCAACCGCCTTGCTGGAGTTAATTCGTTTGATTAAAGAAGGTGTGGCAAAACCGGATTTAATTATTGGAATGCCAGTCGGCTTTGTATCAGCAGCAGAGTCGAAAGCGGAGTTAGCAGTGCTCGAAGGGATTCCATTTATTACGAACGTTGGGAGAAAGGGTGGCAGTACAGTGACAGTCGCTGCACTTAATGCCATTTCGATTATGGCGGATGAACGAGCAAACCAAACGAAATAAAAAAGACCCTTCACAAATGCGACGTGGCTATACGACAGGAGCTTGTGCAACAGCGATGACAAAGGCAGCACTGCAAGCTCTTGTCATGGGAAAGGTTCCTGATGAAGTCACGATTTATTTACCGGTTGGCCAGTATGCCACATTTAAAGTAACCGCATTTGAAGTATCAGAAGGCAGGGTAATGTGTGAAACAATTAAAGATGCCGGGGACGATCCTGATGCTACACATCAGGCACGAATTCAAAGTACCGTCATGTTTTCAAAAGGAAAGGGTATCCACTTAGATGGCGGGGTTGGTGTAGGGCGAGTGACAAAAGCGGGACTTCCTGTACCGGTAGGTCAAGCAGCGATAAACCCTGTACCGCGTAAAATGATTTGTGGTGTTGTACAAGAAGCAATTGATAAATATAAGTTGGATTGTGGAATTGAAGTGGTCATTTCCGTACCAGATGGTGAAAAGATTGCTGAAAAAACTTTGAATGGACGTTTAGGAATTATTGGCGGAATTTCGATATTAGGTACACGGGGAACAGTGGTTCCATTTTCAAGTTCTGCTTATATGGCAAGTATCGTGCAAGCGATCAATGTAGCAAAAGAATCAGGATGTGAGCATTTAGTTATCACAACGGGCGGACGCAGTGAAAAATATGCGATGCAGCAGTATCCTCATTTACCAGAAGAAGCATTTATCGAAATGGGCGATTTTGTCGGTTTTACGTTAAAGAATATTGCACGGAAGAAGATCCCGAGAGTCTCGTTAGTAGGGATGATGGGGAAGTTCTCAAAAGTAGCCCAAGGCGTTATGATGGTTCACTCAAAAAGCGCACCAATAAGCTTTGAGTTTATAGCAGGCATTGCCAATAAAGTGGGTGTTGATGAGAAGACGCAGCAAGAAATTTTACAGGCGAATACGGCTTCACAGGTTGGTGAAATGCTTCAGGGCAACGAGGCATTTTTTGCAGCACTTTGCAAAAACTGCTGCTATTATGCATTGAATCATATGAATACTGACATGAAAGTGTCGACAACCTTGTATGCCATGAATGGTGTCTGTTTAGGAAAGGCTGAGAATATTGACAAATTGGATGAAGATGATTGGTATAGGGGATAATGGCGCGGAAGGATTGCTCCCCCAATATACACAGTGGATCAATGAATGCGATGTACTTGTAGGTGGAGAGCGCCATTTGCAATTTTTCCCAGAATTTAAAAAAGAGAAAAAGGTAATTAAAGGCGGTTTGTCGGTGTTAACAGCTGAATTACAGCAAGAAACACGAAATGTTGTGATTTTAGCGTCCGGTGATCCACTATTTTATGGACTTGGCAGTGTACTTGCTAAAAAGCTTCCGTTAGAGATTTATCCGTATATCAGCTCGGTACAGCTTGCTTTTTCTAAAATGCAGGAAAGCTGGCAGGATGCATATATTGTCAGCTTGCACGGCCGTTCCATTAAAGGCTTTGCACAAAGAATTGATGGGCGTAAAAAAATTGCTGTTTTAACAGATGAAACGAATTCTCCGCAGGCCATTGCAAAATATTTAAAGCGTTTCGGTATGACAGAATATGATGCCTTTGTTGCTGAAAATCTACAAGGTGAAAAGGAACGGTGCCGCTTCTTCACATTGGACGAAATGGAGCAAAGCTCCTTTTTTCCATTGAATGTTGTGGTTTTAAGACAGCGCGTGGCGGTCGACCGCGCCTCTCTTGGAATTCTTGATGATGCTTTTCTTCAGCGAAAGCCAGATAAAGGGTTAATTACGAAAAGAGAAATTCGGACTCTTTGTCTGCAGGAGTTAGGACTGAAGGAAAATAGCATTGTTTGGGATATAGGAACCTGCACAGGTTCAGTTGCGATTGAAGCAGCGAAACTGGCTCGGGAAGGTGCCGTGTATGCAATTGAAAAAAATGAGGGTGACCTTGAAAACTGCCTGGAAAATCAATTAAAACATCGTACAGATTTTGTTGCAGTGCTGGGGAAGGCACCTGACCGTCTCGAAGAATTTCCAGATCCGCATGCGATTTTTATTGGCGGCAACGGTGGAAATATGGAGCATTTATTGCAAACATGTATTTCACGCTTACAACCAAATGGACGCCTTGTTATGAATATTGCAACCATTGAAAATCTGGCAGAAGCCATGAAGCATCTAAAAGCATTAGGCTGTGAAGTATCGATATTACAGGCACAAATTTCAAAGAGTAAACCAATCTTAAATTTAACGCGTTTTGAACCGTTAAATCCAATCTATATTGTGACAGCAAAGAAAGGAAATGAATAATGAGAATAGGAACCTTATTTGGATTAGGTGTTGGGCCGGGAGATCCAGAATTAATCACAGTAAAGGCATTTCGCAGATTGCAGGAAAGCCCGGTCATTGCTTATCCAAAAAAATTAAAGGGCAGTAAATCCTATGCCCATCGTATTGTTGAAGTGTATATTAACCCAGCAGAAAAAGAGATGCTTGGTTTAGTATTCCCTATGACAAAAGATGAAGATACCCTGCGCGCTGAGTGGACAAAATCAGTGGAAGCTATTTATAGCTTTTTAGTTCAAGGAAAAGATGTAGCTTTTGTGACTGAAGGGGATCCAATGCTGTTCAGCACATTTATTCATGTAATGAACGTAATGAAATCGATGTACCCTGATGTCCCGATTGAAACGGTAGCGGGTATTTCTTCGTTTAATGGTTCTGTTAATCGCTTAGGGATTGCTTTGGCTGATGGTGATGACCATGTCGCCATGATACCGGCTACAGAGGATATGGAAGAAATGCGCCGGGTGATTGAAAGCCATGATGCAATCGTCTTTATCAAAGTAGCAAAAGTTATAGACGCAATGCTCGATCTACTGGAGGAAATGAATTTATTAGAAAAAGCACATGTCGTTACAAAAGTTACTTCTGACGAAGAGGTCATTTGGAAGATCAATGAACTTCGTGGTGCAGAATTAAATTACTTGTCATGTATGGTGGTGCGCAAATAATGAAGAAAATTTGGATTATCGGAGCAGGTCCGGGAGATCCGGATTTAATCACGGTGAAAGGCTTAAAGCTATTAAAAGAAGCGGATGTTGTGATGTATACTGATTCACTCGTAAGTGAAACGTTAGTAGCGGAAGCGAAGGAGTCGGCAGAAGTTATCCGCACAGCAGGGATGCATCTTGAGGAAATGGTGGATTGTATCGTCGAGCGTGTCAATAAAGGCAAAACGGTTGTACGTTTACATACAGGCGACCCGGCGATGTACGGGGCAACAATGGAGCAGGTGGCACTGTTGAAGCAGCATGAGATTAGCTATGAAGTTGTGCCAGGTGTAAGTTCTGTTTTTGCATCTGCCGCAGCTGTTGGCGCAGAGCTGACAATTCCAGATTTAACCCAAACGCTTATTTTAACACGTGCTGAAGGACGTACATCTGTGCCTGAGCGTGAAAAATTACAGGCACTGGCTAGCCATCACTGTACGATTGCCATGTTTTTAAGTGCGACATTAACAAAAAAAATTACCAAAGAATTGCAGGCAGCAGGCTGGGCGGACGATACACCAGTTGCGGTTGTACAGCGTGCTTCATGGCCAGACCAAAAAATTGTGAGGACCACACTGGCTGAATTAGATGAAGCAATGCGTGTCAATGGTATTCGCAAGCATGCGATGATTCTAGCAGGCTGGGCATTAGACCCGGATATCCATGAAAAAAATTATCGTTCGAAGCTATATGACAAAACCTTTACTCATGGCTTTCGCAAAGGTGTGAATGCAAATGATTAGTTTACGTGAAGGTGAAATTCCTATTATTGTAAAGCGAAAACCATATGCCCTTGTTGCCATAACGAAACATGGGGTGGCACATGCAAGAAGCTACGCGGAAAAATTTCCTTATGCCGACATTTATTATATGAAGAAATTCGAGCACGGCGACGAAGACACACGCCAAATTCAGTTGTTTGATGGGACGGTTCGCCTATTATTGCCCGCTTTGTTCCAGCAGTATAAAGGAATCATTTGCATCATTTCCCTCGGTGCTGTTGTTCGCATGATTGCTCCGCTTTTGATTGATAAAAAGAAAGATCCTGCAGTGTTAGTGGTAGATGATAAAGGCCAGTATGTCGTCAGTGTTTTATCAGGTCATATTGGCGGTGCTAATGCCTTAACCCATGAATTTGCAAAAGCGATTGGTGCTGCACCAGTTGTAACAACAGCGTCAGATGTTCAAAAAACGATTCCCGTGGATTTATTTGGCGCCCAATTTGGGTGGATGTGGGATAGTGAAGAAAAATTAACACCTGTTAGTGCATCGGTTGTCAATGAAGAGCATGTTGCGATTGTGCAGGAAACGGGAGAAAAGAATTGGTGGATGTACGATCGCTCAATGCCGGACAATTTGAAAATTTATCCTACGATAGATGAAGCGATCATGGCAAAGCCACAAGCGGCACTGCTTATTACAGATCGTTTAATTGAGCCACATGAAGAGTTGCTGCTCAAGAACGGAGTTATGTATCGTCCAAAATCAATTGTACTTGGCATTGGCTGTAATCGTGGAACGGCAATGGCAGAGATTGAACAAGTCATAGATGAAACATTAGCGGAGCTGTGTTTAAGTAAAAAAAGTGTCAAAGCAGTTGCGACCATTGATTTAAAGAAAAACGAAACAGGCCTGCTTGAATTAACAGCTAAACATAACTGGCCGTTTGTAACTTACACACCTGACGAGCTAAATGCAATGCCGATGGAAAATCCGTCGGAAACTGTCTTTAAATATACAGGTGCATATGGGGTCAGTGAGCCGGCAGCATTGCGTTATGCGAATGCGAAAGAGTTACTGCTGGAGAAAAAGAAAAGCGGAAATGTGACTATATCCATTGCACGTGTCAACTTTGAGGAGGAAGTACGATGAATCGATTTGTTCTAGCCGGCACTGGAAGCGGTGTAGGAAAAACAACGTTCACAATCGGCATCATGCGTGCGCTTATGAAGCGTGGTTTAACAGTCCAGGGCTTTAAATGCGGCCCAGATTATATTGACCCAACGTATCATACTGCTGTTACACAACGCCCTTCTCGTAATATTGATAGTTTCATGATGTCCCATGAAACCGTTCGTGCCATTGTCGCTAGAGCGAGCCAAGATGCAGATGCAGCTATTATTGAAGGAGTCATGGGCTTTTATGATGGCAAATCGCCATTATCAAATGAAGGATCTGCTGCTCATATTAGTGAGATTACAAAAAGCCCCGTCATTTTAATAGTCAATGCGGCAAGTATGGCAAGAAGTGCGGCTGCGATTGTCAAAGGATTTCAACTGTTAGATGAAAATTCAAATATTGTTGGTGTTATTGCCAATCAATTAGGAAGTAAAAGCCATTTTGAAATTGTCAAAGCAGCGATTGAACAAGAATGCGGACTTCCCGTCATTGGTTATTTGCCGAAAGGAGCTGTACCAATGATACCAAGCCGTCATCTGGGTTTAGTGCCAGCCATTGAACGAGGTGATTTAGATTCCTATTTTGATAGTCTTGCAGAAGGAATCGAAGAAACAGTGGATATTGAACAGCTGCTAGAAATTACAAAAACACAATCATTGGTCGTCACTAAATCTATTTTTGATGCACAGCCACAAAGACAAGAAGTACATATTGCAGTTGCAAAGGACGCCGCTTTTAACTTCTATTATGAAGAAAATTTAGAATTACTCCGTGCATATGGTGCCACATTGCATTACTTCTCACCATTACTAAATGAGGAAGTTCCAGAAAAAGCGCAGGGGCTGTATATCGGCGGCGGTTTCCCGGAAGAGTTTGCAGAAAGCTTGGCGAAAAATGAGGAAACGAAGCAATCTATAAGAACCGCGCTTGAGCGAGGGGTACCAACATTAGCGGAATGCGGCGGTTTTATGTATTTAACAGAGGAAATTGTGAATCGTCAAGGACAGGTATTCCCAATGCTCGGTTTTATTTCAGGACGTGTACGGATGCAAGATAAATTAGCGGCACTTGGATACCGGGAAATTACAGGTGTTCCCGGCAACTTTCTAATCAATGAACAGGAGCAGGCAAAAGGGCATGAGTTCCATTAC
>JAPSKD010000129.1 GCA_031177865.1 Bacillus sp. (in: firmicutes)
GAAATATGGGTAATTCCCAATTTAAACGGAAATTCTCCGCTTATTTTCAAACACAGTGAAATCAACATTCAGTTTTAAAAGAGCCAAAAAATAAAATGCATTTTCCTATTTCTTATACCACCTGATCGTTAAAATAAATAACCTCTGATAGAATCTTACAACCTAAAACATTATTAAAAACTTCTCTAGCTTCTTCTTCTGAATTAAATTCAAACATTGAAATATTGTTCCCCTTTGAATAAACAGTGATTATCCACATAAAATTCATCTCCACTCTATTTTAAAAAGGAATAATTGATAAACCAATAGCGACAACAATCATAACCAATGTTGAACCACAGGCCCATTTTAGGAATGTACGCTGTAACTCCCCAAAATCTTCTCCAACCAATCCGACCAATAAGTACGTTGAAGGTACAAGTGGGCTTAATAAATGAACAGGCTGCCCCAATAATGATGCTCGACCAATAAACTCAGGGTCAATTCCATATACACTTGCAGCTTTGGCAATCAAGGGCAAAACCCCATAGTAAAAGGCATCATTTGACATAAAAAACGTTAAAGGTGCACTGATAATCGCAGTAATAAGTGCAAAGTGAGAACCTAGTACATCTGGAATATATGAAATCATGGTGTTAGCCATGGCATCAACCATTTTCGTTCCTGAAAGAATTCCAGTAAAAATACCTGCAGCAAATACCATTGAAACTACCGATAACGCATTATCAGCATAATTTGCAATACGTTCTTTTTGGTCACTTATTTTTGGATAATTTAGCGTAATCGCCAACGCAAATCCAAGCATAAACAATACGGTTGTTGGCAGTACCTCATTAATTAACGCAACTAAAAGAAGGATTGTAATGAAATAGTTAATAAGTATTAGCTTTGGGCGTTTTAGGTAAACGTCCTCAGATGTTGCCGCTACCATAGCCATCGTGTCGAAATCGACTTGCAGTATTCCAACTCGTTTCCGTTCTTTTCTCCCAAGACAGTAGGCCATGAACAATACGAACAATATCCCCCCCGCCATGCTAGGTATAACCGGAGTAAAAACATCTGACATCTCAAGATTTAATGCCGTCATGGCTCTAGCAGTAGGTCCGCCCCATGGGAGAAGGTTCATGACACCTGAAGCAGATACAGCAATTCCAGCAAGGATTAATGGTTTCATGCCAATACGCTTATACAAAGGCAGCATGGCAGAGATGGTAATGATGTATGTTGTTGTTCCATCCCCGTCAAGGGATATTATTAGTGCAAGGACTGCAGTTCCAATAGCTATTTTTACTGGATCTCCCTTTACTACTTTTAAGATGGTGGAAATAATAGGATCAAATACTCCTGCATCAATCATGATGCCGAAAAACAGAATAGCGAACAGGATCATAATTCCCGTTGGGGCAACACTTTTAATACCTTCAAGTGCCATTGGCCCCATTTCCTTACCAAATCCACCAAGCAATGCAAAAATGACAGGAATCACTATAAGGGCAATCATGGCGGGAAGTCGTTTCGTCATAATTAAAATCATAAAAGTGATAATCATCAAAAACCCTAATATTGCAAGCATCGTCTTCACCTCTTTTGTTTGTAAATTAAATATAATCAAAATATTCAGTTGTGAAAACGTTACCAAAATAAAGTTATTAACGTAAATAAAATTGATTTTGTACATATTGTTCATGAGAGGGTGATTTTTCCAAATGAGGATAACTCTTTGGGGGTAACGGGAAATAAAGATGTAAATAACAAAAGGAGGGGCATTTGCCCCCCTCACAGAACTGGATAATATTTCCTTTCTGGTCTTCCCACAATTCCATAAACAACTTCTGCTCTTACTTCCTGATTGGAGGAGAGATACTCCAAGTACCTTCGTGCAGTTATCCGAGAAGCTCCAATTTCCTTACCAACATCTTCTGCGGAAAGTCCCTCTCTTCTTGCGTGGAAAACAGCCTTAACTTTTGCTAAGGTAATTTCGTCAATTCCTTTTGGCAATCCCGCGCTCTTTGTTGGAGCTTCACTTTTCCCTTTACGGAATAGCAAATCTACGTAATTCTGATTTACTTCTTGAGTGGCTGAAAGAAGCGCGTGTTTTTTTATATAATCCTGAATGACTTCATCGAATCTTTCCCTGCTTACTGGTTTGATTAAGTAATTCTCAACACCATAGCTTAATGCCTTTTCAAGGAACACTTTATCTGTTGCTGCTGTTATCATAATAATACTGACTTTTGGGAAATTCTCGCGGATCGTGGGGAGTAACTCAGAACCAAGCCTATCCGGCATATACACATCTAGAAGCAGTAAATCTAGGGTTTTCTGCTCTAATAATTGCAAAGTCTGCTCACCATTCAATGATTTGCCAACCACATCTATTTCCTTAAACTTTTCCAAAAATTTCTCATGTATATCAGCTATTCGAAAATCGTCTTCCGCTATAGCCACTTTTATCTTATCCAAAATTCTCATCCCCTTGCACATTCTTTGGAAGATAAACGGTGAAAACAGTTCCGCTTTCTGGATTGCTTTGCACCTCGATAATCCCATTCAATTCCAATACTGCCTCTTCAGCATTTGATAAGCCAAATCCCCTTGGCTCAGTGCCATTCTTAGAGGTATAACCACTTTCAAAAAGAAGAGGAAATTCGACATCACTTATTCCCTTCCCATTGTCTGAAATCTCAAAAATGATATCTCTTCCAATATCTGTAGCGAAAAACTTAACCGTCGGCGACTCGCATTCATAGACTGCTTCAAAGGCATTATCTATTAAGTTGCCAAGGATCACGATCAAGTTGGATAGTTTAACATGGGACGGTAAACTATCCAAATAGCTATCTGGAATAATCTCAAACTTTATTTTCCTTTCTGAAGCTTTTCCTAATTTCCCTAACAGGATAGCCTGCACTTTTGTATCTTTAATCTGGTTAAAAACCACTGAATTCTGAAATTGCAAAGTTTGTGTCTCACTTTGTAGCATAGCAATTGCTTGGTTATATTCACCTAGCTGAAGCAGGCCCAATAAAACATATAATTTATTGGTAAACTCATGCGTTTGGGCACGGAGATCTTCCGAATAGCTTTTTACTTCGGATATGGTATTTAACATTTGCTTAATTTCTGTTTTATCACGAAAAGAAGCAACAACCCCCTTAATACCTGTTCCATCGACGATTGGAGTACAATTAACAATAACTGTTTTATCTTTCCAGACCATTTCTTTATCTGTTTGAGCGTTTCCTGAACTTAATACCTCATACAAATAATTTGAAGGAAATAGTCCATCCACTTTCATATTTTTGACTGTTCCCTGGAGCTGCAGAAGCCTCTTAGCCTTTTGATTCATCATGGTAATGTAGCCTTTATTATCTATCGCTAAGATACCTTCTTTTACGGCATGCAAGACAGCATTTTTCTCTTTATAAAGAGTTGCAATTTCATAAGGCTCAAGCCCCATTGTATCCCTGCGGATGTTGCGTCCTAGTAACATACTGCCTAGAAGGGAAATTAAAAGGGCGAAAAAAGAAACAATGAGCACCCTCCTGATATTATTTATAATTTGCTGCTGTACATCTTCAAGGAGAAATCCGACAGAAACAATTCCAATTATCTCCCCCCGATGATTAAAAATAGGAGATTTACCTCTAATAGATGGTCCAAGTGAACCCTCTGCCTTTGAGATATAGTATTCCCCATTGGTTAGCGCCCTTTCATTATCTCCGCCTTTCATCTTCTCCCCAATTTTTGTGATCATAGGATGCGCCAATCTCGTTCCATCGCTATTTCCGATGACTACAAATTCCGCACCTGTTTCTTTTCGAATTTTTTCTGCTATAGGCTGTATCGTTTTTGAAGGGTCGCTTGTTTGAAAAGCATCAATAATAGTTGGGATAAATGAAACGGTTTTTGATAATTCTAATGCCAGCCTTCCCTTGTTTTCCTCAATTTGTTTACTTTCCATGTAACTATAAAATCCTGTCATTAGCAGGATTAATAATAAACTTAGTGAGAGGACCAGCCCGAATATTTTTGTTCGTAGGGAAACTTTTATTGATTTCAGGCAGAAAACCTCCTATTATATAAAATTCTTAGTTGCTTTACTTGAAACGATATAAACTCGTTCTGGCCGACCTACTGTTCCGTATGATAAATCGGCTTCTACACTTTCATTAGATACTAAATGTTCCAGGTACCGTCTTGCGGTTGTTCTGCTTACACCTATATCTTTGGCGACACTCTCAGCTGTTAGTCCATATTCAACCTTCCCGAGAACCTCCATCACTTTTTCAAGTGTTAGTGGGTCGATTCCTTTTGGGAGGTAAGACTTTTCGTTACTTGCACCATCAACTTCTTTTCGTAAAAGCTTGTCAACCTGCTGCTGTGTCACATGAATGTTTTCTTTCCCTAATTGTAATACCCTTGTGTGATAATCCTTATATCTCAGTAATGATTGTTTAAAGCGGTCAAAAACGACCGGTTTGATAATATAATCAAATACACCAATACTAATCGCCTCTTGGACTTGATTGATTTCTTTTGTTGCTGTAATCATAATAACATCCATTTGTTTGGTTTGCTGTTTTGTTTCCTTAAGTAAGTCCAGTCCATTCATGTCAGGAAAATACACATCCAGCAAAAGTAAGTCAGGCTTCAAGATATCAATCAAGGTTCTTGCCTCAAGATAACTTGTAGCAATTCCTACCGTTTGAAAGCCTTCAATCTGTTCAATATAACGTTTTTGAATTTCGGCTATCCTCAAGTCATCCTCAATAATTAACAATTCTATATCCCTGTTCCTCATCGTTCACATCCCCCATGCTTTTTGGAATCGCCACTGTGAAAATCGTACCTTCTCCCACATTAGATGAAAATGTGACATATCCACCTAAACTATTAATTGCATTTTGAACTAGACTCAGTCCAATTCCGGCATTACTGTTCTTGTCCTTTGTGGTAAAGCCTTCTTTAAATATCTGGCTGTTATCATTACTATTTATTCCTTTTCCATTATCTTCTACTTCAATAATTAACTCTTTACCAAGGTCGGTCAAAAATAGAGATACTCTTTTTTCTCCATTATTATTTTCCCTTACAGCTTCAAAAGCATTATTGACAAGGTTGCCAATAATGGTTACTAATGAATCTCTGCTGATTTCATGTGGGATATCTTTAAAGCTGCTCTCTCTATCTATTAAAAAATTTACTTTCAATTCGCTTGCTAGACTTACCTTTCCTAATATAAAACCAGCAATAATGGGATCGGGTATTTCCTTCATTAAAAATTGAATGAATCCCTGGGTTACATCCACTTCTTTTGAAATAAAATCAATGGCTTCCTTATAAGACCCAAGTTGAATCAAGCCTAGAAGGGTATAAAGACGATTGGAATACTCGTGGGTTTGAGCACGCAAACCTTCTGCATAGGCTTTTACATGGGATAATTCCTGCAGTAACAGGGCCAGCTCCGACTTATTCCGTAAACTCGCGACAGCCCCAATCACAGCACCTTTCTTATTAAAAATCGGAATCCGATTTGCCAAAAATACATCCCCAAAGATGATAATTTCCTTATCATATTCCGCCTGTCCATTTCGAACTACTTCAAGAAGATTCGTATTTTCTATGACCTCTTCAATTCTTTTTCCACGGAGCAGTATCTCATTTGGGACCGCTAAAATTTTATGAGCTGTTTCATTCACTACGGTGATTCGGCCATCGGTATCGATTGCAATGATCCCTTCATGAATAGACTCTAAAATGGCATGTTTCTCTTGGTACATCCAGGCGATTTCTTTCGGTTCTAGTCCAAACATCGCTTGTTTTATATTTAAAGAAATGAGCAATGCCGCTAGTAACCCACCTATTAAAATAAGGAGTGTAGCAAAAAAGATTTTTTTCTGTATTTTTAAAACTTCCTTTTCAATATCCGTTTGAAGATAACCGACAGAAACAACGCCAATAACTTCTCCCCGATGAAAGATTGGTGCTTTTCCCCTTAGAGAAGGACCTAGAGTCCCGGTAGATTCTGAGATAACAGATTCTCCTTTAAAAACAAGTCCATTATCTCCCCCAACCATTTTTTGTCCTAATCGCTTCGGATTAGGGTGCGAATATCGGATTTCATCCCGATTCCCGATAACAATAAATTCTGCCCCAACCTGTTTCCGAATGCTTTCTGCGACCGGCTGGATAGCAGCCGCAGGATTTTCCTCTTGAAATGCCTCCTGAATATCTGGCATATTTGCAATCGATTGAGCTACAGATAAGGCTTTAGAACCTATTTCATGTTTAAGATTGGTTTCCATGATATTTTTAAACGTAACCTCAAAAATAACTCCGATTGAGATAATTAGAAGAAGAATGACTAACATTAATTTCGAATGTAAACGCACGCAATCACCTCCATTCTTATTATAGTAAAAAAACTCCTTAAATAAAGGAGTTTTCGCATTATTAAAAAAATTAACCTTCTATATTTATAATTACATCTTTCCCTCTTCTTTTCATGATGAATGGTATAAGCAGCCAAAGGAACGTAATGATTAGAAAAACAAGTGAAATCGGTCTTGTAAAGAATACACTAAAGTCTCCATTAGAGATCGTTAAAGCTCTTCGTAAATTATTCTCTACCATAGGGCCTAACACCAATCCAAGAACGAGCGGGGCGATTGGATAATCGTTCTTGTTTAAGAAATAGCCAAGAATTCCACATCCCAATAATAGTAAAAGATCGTTCGTTGATACTTGGACTGCATAGACACCAAAAATTGAGATTGCAATAATAATAGGAATCAAGAATTGCTTTGGTGTTTGAATAATTTTCGCAAACACTTTGACAAGTGGGAGATTTAAAATTAAAAGCATGATGTTCCCGATAAACATGCTGGCAATCAGTCCCCATGCCACTTGAGGATGGTCTTCAAATAATAACGGCCCCGGCTGGACGTTGTACATCATTAGGGCTCCCATTAAAATGGCCGTTGTACCTGAACCTGGTATTCCTAATGTTAATAATGGAATCATCGCCCCACCCGATGCCGCGTTATTCGCCGATTCTGGTGCTGCAACCCCTGCAATGGTTCCCGTTCCAAACTTTGAAGGCGTTTTTGAAATCTTTTTTTCTAGAATGTAAGAAAAGAAGGAAGCAAGTGTTGCCCCAGCACCTGGTAATATGCCCACAAAGAAACCTAAGATCGAACCACGGGCAATTGGTCCTGCTGATTCTTTCAGCTCATCCTTAGAAGGAAGTAAATTATTAATCTTTGCAATCTCCGTATCTTCCTCTTCTTTTTCCAAAATGGTTTTAAAAACCTCGCCAACCGCAAACAACCCTACCGCAATCGTTAAAAACTCAATTCCCTGATACAGCCATGGAACATTAAAGGTAAATCTAGCAATACCAGATACGTTGTCGATTCCAATCGTACCAAGTAATAAACCGGAAACGGTCATAATTAAAGCTTTTGTTACTGATTTTCCAGCTAATCCACTAACAGCCCCCAGCCCTAATAGCATTAAGGAAAAATATTCTGCTGGTCCAAATTTAAGCGCTACAGCTGATAATGGTTTTGCTAAGGCAATCAGTGCCACAAGGGTAATAATCCCCGCCACAAAAGAACCGATTGCTGAAATGGATAAGGCACTTCCTGCTCTTCCTTTCTTCGCCATCTGGTAACCGTCCAATGTAGTAACGACAGAGGAAGATTCTCCTGGTGTATTTAATAGAATGGAAGTGGTCGATCCTCCATACATTGCCCCATAATAGACTCCAGCGAGCAGAATGATCGCACTCGTAGCTGCATGTTCTGGTGGAAGGCCGCCCGTGATAGAAGCCGTTACTGGGATGAGAAGGGCAACGCCACTCATCGGTCCAATCCCAGGAAGCACACCAACAGCGGTCCCAATTAAAACCCCAACAAAGGCAAAAAGGATATTATACCAAATAAGTGCCGTTCCGAATCCCTGAAATAAATAATCTAGTGTACTCATTTTGTGTCCTCCTTTCTTTCTCGCTTAAAACCAAATTGGCCAGTCTGGCAGTGTACCTTTTAAAACCTCTACATATAAAAAATAGACAAGTCCTGAAAAACAAGCAGATATTATAAGAGATAGAATCACTTTCGAACGTTCCATCGTTTGAAAGCAAACGAATAAAAATAGAAAGGTAGTGATGACATACCCGATCGTTTCCAGCGTCAAAATATAAACCAATGTAGCCGCAAAAATGATTAGGAAAGGCTTGTACTGTAATTTATCTTTCGTCCCCTGTTGATTCTTGGTGATGAATGTTTCATAAAATAAACGGATACTTAATAAAACAAGTGCGCTGCCAAGAATGAATGGAAATATATCAGGTCCAACTGCACTTCCATAGGACGAGCTTTCGAGGTGCTTACTTCCAATAATAAAAAGAACACCTACTGTGAGAAACATTACTGATGCAACGTAATCAAATTTTAATGCCATTCATAATCCCCCTACAGAAAAAATAGAGGAAGGAGAAAGTAACTCCTTCCCGCCTGTTTTACTTTTGCATTCCTAATGCTGTTAATAATTGCTGGACTTGACTTTCTTGCTCATCTAAAAACTTTTTGAAATCAGAACTGTTTTTATACTCCAATTCCCAGCCTTGTGTCTCGACTTCTTTTTTCCACTCAGGAGAGTTAATGAGCTTATCAATTGCTTTTTCCCAATATGTTTTGGCTTCTTTAGACATTTTTTCCGGACCAAAAACCCCGCGCCAAATCGTAAACTCTGCATCGACACCCTGTTCTTTTGCAGTTGGCACATCTTTAAAATCACCCGCTAAACGCTCGTCTGAGGTAATCGCCAACACCCGCACCTTACCCGCCTTTAAAAATTCTTTAACACTTGAGGCATCGGTACCAATTACATCTGCGTTACCGCCAAGTAGTGCGGTAATCGCTTCACCGCCCCCATCATAGGAAACGTATTTAACTTTTGTTGGATCCACCCCATATTTATAGGCAGGTAAAATAGAAATTAAATGGTCCATGGAACCTGGTGCTGATCCACCTGCAAATGTTAGTTTACTAGGATCTTTCTTTACTTCTTCCAAAACTGATTTTAAGTCTGTAAATTTGGAATCCGCTTTTACAACAATTGCCCCGAAATCTTTTGTCAGCTGCGCCAATGGTGTTGTATTTTTGTAGCCATATGGACTATTTCCTTCTTTTTTCAGATTGTTTATAACAATCGGTGGTGAATTGACAAAGAGCATATCATTATTTTCAACTTGCTGGGTAGCATATTCAGCCATGAAGACAGCACCGCCGCCACCTGGCTTATTCTCTACCGTTAAAGGCTGATCAACTATCTTCGTTTCACCCAGCACTTTCGTAAATGCGCGAGCGGTTAAATCCCAGCCGCCCCCTGCCCCTGATGGTGCCACAACTGTAATCGCTTTCGTAGGATAGCCAGTAGTTTCTTCCTTCTTACCTGGGCTTGCTGTTTCATTACTGCTGCTGCAAGCACCAAGGCTTAGTGCCAATGCCCCTGCAAACATAACTGCTGAAATCTTTTTAATAGAAAACATTTCAATTCCCCCTTGTAAACGTTTTCTTAATTTTACAAAACTTTTGAATATTTAATAGATTATACATTTAAACAGCATTAAAAACTTATTAATCATTTTGTTCATTTTGTTCACGAAGTGTAGGCAAATGAATTTTTTGATTCCCCGCTGCCAATCAAATTGGTTCTATAAGGTGAAATAATACTTAGCTTAAGAATATTAAATTGCTATATCGGAAAGGATATTGTTGAGGTGTTTATATGAATCTAGATCGTGCAAAAAAAATCCTTATTTCCGACCAAGAAATAGCCGTTCACTATCATGGAATTCCTGTTTGGATTGAGAACATAGATGAGAAATCAAACAGGGCTGTTGTTTCTGAACGAGGAATCCATAGTGAAAGACAAATCGTACCGATTAATGATTTGGAAGAAACGGGAGAGTATTATACTTGAATAGGTACGATATAAAAGAACCTTTTAAAGAGGGACCATGTTCAAATCTCCTTTTTCATAAACTAATTCTGCATATCTTGTACAAACAAAAATCCCACCTTTAGGTGAGATTTTTTTATGTTCCTACTGGTTCCCCTTTTGTCTCAAATATCGCTTATCATTCATGAATAAACTCCAAAAGTAAATAAAGCCAGGGAAAAGGATTGCGAATCCGACTATATAGGTGATAAACACTGCTCTAAAGGAGTTAGGGTCTGTAAAGGCCGACTCAATGGTAACATTCGGATAGATGATATACGGCAAATGGGCCTTTCCATAGACATAGCTTGCAATCAGATATTGAATAGTAACTGCAATCACAGCGAGTCTTGGCATGCCTCGTTCCCCTTTTTGAAAAGGGTTTGGCGCATATAACCCGTATCCGATAATTAAAAAGAAGCCGATTGAGATTAATAGTAATGGAAGATCTTCCATCATTTTATTATATAACCAACCGACTTCACTTTTTAAGGTAATCATAATAAGCAATGCCATGATTAGCGAAATCGGACCAAGTATCTTTCCATCCCGAAGGTAAACACGGTAAGCCTCCATTTCATTCGAAGCTTTCGAATAATCCGCTAATAATAAAGAAGAGAGGAAAAGTGTACTCGTGATGGCAAACCCAATAAAGGCATACTCATTGGGGCTTGAAAAGAGCTTGTTAAGGTTTAGATTCACGGTGCCATTCGCAAAATCAACATAGTGACCATGAGTAATTGGCAAAACGCTAATTAACAGGCCGGGAATAATGATCCCTGCAATACCAGAAATGTAGGTTAGCGGCTTTTGATATTCCGTAGCTATATTTGAAAAAACCAAAAAGGCACTCCGTAATGCAAGTAATAAAAGGATCAAGCTGCCGGGAACTAGTAGAATCGTCCCCAGAATATTGGCGGCACTTGGAAAAAGGCTGTAAACAGCAACGACTAACGCAACAATAAAGGTATTTGTCACTTCCCAAGTAGGTGATAAATAGCGATTGGCAATGTTCGTTGCTTTCGTTTTTTCCCGGTTAATGTAAACCATTGACCAAAAGCCGGCTCCAAAATCCATTGTGGCCATGACAGCATAGATAAACACGAACCCCCAAAGCACAGTAATTGCAATTAGAGCATCAGCCATTTGTTTCTCCTCCTATGAATTTGAACTAAATAATGGGATGCTTTTTTTCTCTGCTCGCTCGATATCATCTAATTCTGTGTTTTTTCTAAAGAAATAGAGTAATACAAGCACCACAGAAAGCCCTAAGATAATGTAGACAATAATAAACGATACAAATAGAGTACCTAAGTTAGTTGCCGTCGTTGCAGAATCTGCCGTCGATAAGATATGGTATATTACCCAGGGCTGACGTCCGGTACAGGCAAAAATCCATCCACATTCAATAGCTATGACGGCCAGAGGACCTGTCGTAACCAGCCCCCAAAGCATGAGCTTTGGATATTGTGCTTTTTTTAAGATTTTTCTCCAGGCGAAAACGAGCAAAGGAACCATGATAAGAGCTGAGCCAATGAATACCATTCCATTAAAAAGAGTATGAATGAATAATGGCGGCCATAGCTCCTCTGGATAATCATTTAAACCAACTACCACCGTGTCAAAGCTGTTTCCCGCGAGGAAACTCAGTGCCCAAGGAATCTCAATCGCTCCTTTAATTTCTTTCGTTTCCGGGTCGGTAAAACCACCTATGGCCAAAGGAGCATGGGATTGTGTTTCAAATAACCCCTCCGCTGCTGCTAACTTTTCCGGCTGGTATTTATGTAAGTATTGAGCTGATTCATGTCCATTTAAAGCGGTTAGAAAAGCAAAGATACCACCTACTACTAGACTTAAAACCAGTGCTTTTTGATGAAAAAGATATACTCTCGAACCGATTTTATTTTTCATCATTTTAAAAGATGCAACAGACGCAACCACAAAAGCTCCCACCACATAAGCAGACAATGCCACATGTCCTGCTGTTACAAAGAAGCTTGGGTTAAAAAAAGCAGCCCAAGGGTCAATATCAAGGAATTTCCCGTCTTCGTAACGGAAACCAGCCGGTGTACCTTGAAAGGCATGGACATTGGTAATTAAGACGGCAGAGGACAGCGCCCCGATTGCCACCAGAACTAAACTAACAATCCGCATCCAAGGAGCAATTCTTTCTGCTGCATAGACGTAGATAGACATAAACAACGCCTCAATAAAAAAGGCATAGATTTCGATTTGGAAAGGAAGAGGCATTACTCGACCAATCACTTCCATAAAACCAGGCCAAAGTAACGATAATTGAACGCCCGCAATCGTACCAGTTGGGATCCCCACTCCGAGTAAAACGGCAAATGCCTTTGTCCAGCGTTTCGCCATTACCACATAATCTTGATCCTTTGTTTTTTGATAGAGAAGCTCTGCAGCCAAAATCATGAGCGGCAAACCGACGCCTATCGTGGCAAATATAATATGAAAAGCCATTGTCGTTCCAAATAAGGAACGGGCTATTAATAAGTCACTCAAAATAGTTCTCCCCTTACGTATCATGGTCTTGATAATTATTTCCAAATCGACCATTAATATGTAGAGCTTTTGAATTCTCATATCCTTTTTTAATAAGAATATATGTGTTTAGGGGGGACATCATTAATTAGGGTTACACAAAATAAACCTTTTGGCAGAATTCGATTATGACAATGACAATTGGAGCACACGAGGTATTAGAGTTACATGAAGTCTTAAATGACGCCATTCACGGAATCAATACATTACGCCTTATAGAAAATAACCGTTAGTTACTAATAAAAATCTCACCTTCCATTTTGAAGGTGACATTTCA
>JAPSKD010000130.1 GCA_031177865.1 Bacillus sp. (in: firmicutes)
ATGGAGAAATCCTGATTCAGTATAAAAAGTGGAGCATCCTTTTTATCTGCCTGTCCTGTTATTACCTTAATGGCATCTTGATTCTTTACAGCAGTGAAAACAGGAATCCGTTCTTTTATAATACCCGCTTTTTCAAATGCAATTTCCTCGTAGGTGTGACCAAGGATGTTGGTATGATCAAGACCAATGTTTGTAATAACAGAAGCTATTGGCAGAATAATATTGGTTGAATCAAATCTTCCCCCTAAGCCCACTTCATAAAGTACAATGTCCACCTGATTTAGATTGGCAAAATAATAGAAAGACATTGCTGTGATGACTTCAAACTCCGTCGGTCCACCCAGCTCCGTTTCTTCTAGTTCGTCAGCAAGAGGGGCAATAACGTTTGTCAATTCTAGTATTTCTTTATCACTGATTGGCTTCCCATTAACGGAAATTCGTTCATTAAATTGTTCAATATATGGTGAGGTAAAGGTACCAACTGAATAGTCAGCTGCTTCGAGAATTGACCGCAGAAAAGTTACCGTTGAACCTTTACCATTTGTACCGCCAATATGGACGGTTTTCATTTTTAATTCGGGATGGCCTAGTTTCTCCATCATCCATTCCATTCGGGCAAGACCTGGTTTAATGCCGAGTCTTAATCTTCCATGAATCCATTCAAGGGCTTCGTTATAGGTTGTAAACATTTCTGGCACCCCAACTTTATTTTTCTAAAAGAAGACGAATCCTAATAAAGGACTCGTCTCGATTTCTTTTTATTATAAACCTTTTAATTCATTTAAACGAGCCTCTACTAACGCTCTTTTTTCGCGATAGTCTTTTTCTTTTGCCCGTTCTTCTTCAACAACGCTTTCCGGTGCCTTTTTCATAAAGCCTTCGTTGTTTAGTTTCTTTTCCACTCTTTCTACTTCTTTAGTAAATTTATCGTATTCTTTTGTAAGACGAGCAATTTCCTCTTCGATATTAATCAATCCTTCTAGTGGAAGAATGATTTCCAATCCAGTGATTACAGCTGTCATTGCCTTTTCTGGTGTTTCAAGGTTCGTTCCCATTTGTAATTCTTCAGGGTTACAGAATTTTTCAATATAGGCACGATTTTTTTCGATTGCGTTGAGAACTGAATCATCCTTCGCCTTAACAAGCATTTTAATTTTTTTGCTCATTGGCGTGTTTACTTCAGCACGGATGTTTCGAACGGAACGAATCATTTCCATTAACATCTTCATTTCTTGTGAGGCTTGCTCATCAGAGTATGCTGGATTTACCTCTGGCCACTTAGCGGTTGTAATCGATTCACCACTGTGTGGAAGGTTCTGCCAGATTTCCTCGGTAATGAATGGCATGAACGGATGTAGCAAACGCATCGTCTGATCCAGAACATGTGCAAGAATCGAACGAGTGGTTTTCTTAGCTGCTTCATCTTCGCCATATAATGGAAGCTTCGCCATTTCAATATACCAATCACAGAAATCATCCCAGATAAAGTTGTATAGTGCACGGCCTGCTTCTCCGAATTCATAACGCTCTGAAAGCTTTGTAACCGTTTCAATGGTTTCATTTAATTGAGTTAGGATCCATTTATCTGCAACTGACTTTTCTCCGCTAAAATCAATTTCATCATATGTCATACCATCCATGTTCATTAATGCAAAACGAGAGGCATTCCAAATTTTATTCGCAAAATTCCAAGTGGATTCAACTTTTTCAAAGCTAAAGCGTAAATCCTGACCTGGGGAGCTTCCTGTTGATAGGAAGTAACGCAATGCATCAGCACCATATTTGTCGATAACATCCATTGGATCCACACCGTTACCAAGGGATTTACTCATTTTACGACCTTGTTCATCTCGAACTAAGCCATGGATGAGAACATCCTTAAATGGTCTTTCACCTGTAAATTCAAGGCTTTGGAAAATCATTCGAGATACCCAGAAGAAGATGATATCATAACCAGTTACAAGTACATCGGTCGGGAAGAAACGCTTGAAGTCCTCTGCTTCAATATTTGGCCAGCCCATTGTGGAGAACGGCCATAATGCAGAACTGAACCAAGTATCCAATACGTCTTTATCCTGCTCCCAATTTTCGCTATCTGCTGGTGCCTCGTGACCAACAAATATTTCACCTGTTTCCTTATGGTACCAAGCAGGAATTCGATGCCCCCACCAAAGCTGTCTGGAGATACACCAGTCACGGATATTTTCCATCCAGTGCAGGTAGGTTTTTTCAAAACGCTCTGGAACAAAGTTAACTTTGTTTTCTTTATTTTGAAGAGCGATGGCCTCATCTGCAAGTGGCTGCATTTTAACAAACCATTGTGTGGATAGGTAAGGCTCTACTACTGCACCGCTGCGCTCGGAATGACCAACGGAGTGTAAATGCTCTTCAATTTTGAAAAGAACGCCTTGTTCTTGAAGATCTTTAACAATTAGCTTACGGCATTCAAAACGGTCCAACCCTTTGTACTTTCCAGCTCTGTCATTCATTGTGCCGTCTTCGTTCATAACAAGGACACGCTCAAGATTATGACGGTTGCCAATTTCAAAATCGTTCGGATCATGTGCTGGTGTAATTTTAACAGCACCGGAACCGAATTCCATATCTACATAGTCATCGCCAACAATTTGGATTTCACGGCCAACGATTGGAAGGATAACGGTCTTACCTATTAAGTGCTTATAGCGCTCATCCTCAGGATGAACCGCCACTGCTGTATCACCCAGCATTGTTTCTGGACGAGTGGTTGCTATTTCAATATGTCCTGAACCGTCTGCTAACGGATATTTCATATGATAGAATGCACCTTGAACATCCTTGTAAATAACCTCAATGTCGGATAATGCAGTCTTTGTTGATGGATCCCAGTTGATGATGTATTCGCCACGGTAAATAAGACCTTTCTTATAGAGAGTGACAAATACCTCACGTACTGCTGCCGATAGACCCTCATCTAGTGTAAAACGCTCACGGCTGTAATCTAGTCCTAAACCTAGCTTTGCCCACTGCTGACGGATATGAGAGGCATATTCTTCCTTCCACTTCCATGTTTCCTCAACGAACTTTTCACGCCCTAAATCGTAACGGCTTTTACCTTCACCACGAAGTTTTTCTTCAACTTTTGCTTGCGTTGCGATACCAGCATGGTCCATTCCTGGTAGCCAAAGAACATCGTACCCTTGCATCCGCTTCATTCTTGTAACGATATCTTGCAACGTTGTATCCCAAGCATGCCCTAAGTGCAGCTTTCCAGTAACGTTTGGAGGCGGAATTACAATCGTATACGGTTGTTTCCCCTCATCGTTCTGTGCTTCAAAAAACTTTCCTTTTAGCCACCAATCATAGCGTCCTTGCTCAATCGACTGTGGATCATACTTAGTCGGCATCGTAATTTCCTTTGTTTCCATTTGACCATCTCCTTTATTTCTCTTTCTGTCTTTTAAGTAAAACTAGACAAACAAAAAACCCCATTCGTCATAAAAGGACGAATGGAGTTTGCTTCGCGGTACCACCTTTTTTCCAACCATAAAAAATTGATTGGCTCTTAAATGGATAACGGATTTGATCCGTCTTCAACTAGTGGGATGATAAATCCGTTCGCTGAAGAAGCTCAAGGGCGACCTTCCGAGTGTCTGCTTAGGAAACCTTTCAGCTAATGGCTTCCCTCTCTTTAAGCAGGTGAACATCGTACTCTTCCCTGTCTATGCGTATGTGTTTTTAATTATATTGTTTATACTACCCAAAAAGTGTTCTCGACGTCAATAATGATAGCCAATTTTTTTATATTATATACCATTTTGCAAAAATCGTTAAGGAATTAGGGGAATTCACTATGCAAGAAGAATATACATAAAAGAAATGCCATTTTGGAGAGGATGGAATAGATGAAGAGAAGGAAATTTATCACCAAATACTCCTACACTCCCTGGTATCGAACCACTAGGAGAGTGTGCGAGCAGCTGATTTTGCCGTTTACGATATTTCAATTAATCCGAACACTTTTTATTCCTACTGTGTTTGATGTACTTTTGTTAGCAGTATTTATTGCGATTGCCGTATCGATTTATTTTGAAATTGTTTAAGAGCCCATTTAGCGGTTTTCACTGCTGCTGGGCTCCTTCTTTTGCCTGCTTTTCTTGTTCATCGAGTTCTGTCATTCTCATTACAACATATTCGGAATTTTTTAAATGCCAGTATTTTCGCTGGAGAATTCGGACAAATTTCAGTTCATTTTTTGGCTGTTCTTTTTTATAATAGCGTTCGACTACCTGGATAATCGGAATAGGATATGCTAAATAACTAAAGAATAGCAATTTTTCATCTGCCTTGAAGGGGAAAAATTTAAAGTAGTGGTAAACCCATTCAACGGCTTCATCATTTCTTTGTGGCTGGGTATTAAAGGAACGGGATAAGTATGGCAATAGATCATGAATCGGTGAGCCATAGCGGGCATTTTCAAAGTTAATAAAATAGCCGTACCCTCTATCGTCGTAAAGAAAATGCTCAGATGATATTTTTCCATGCGTAATAACCATTCGTGCTTTTTCTTCTTCCTTTGTTTTTTCATACCATTCTTCGAATTTGGTTTTAGAAAATCGAAGTGCCTGAGTTATTTCGTTATAGTACAAACAAAACAATAATTCAAATGGCGACATATAAGTCTTTTTTTCACATTCATCGATAAACCCATCCAGAAACTCCTGATTCTTATCGAGCACCTCAATGGTTTTTTCGTAATGCTCTGTCCGCTCCTCTTTATTCACGGTGATATCTTTGGCAGAAAGGGTGTGCAGCCTCGCCAACTCACGAAACAGCTGCTGGTGCTTCTGCGTCCTGTCTTCCTTTACTTCATTCGACATCCATGGCATTAAGTAATATAAGGCTTTGTCATGGAGGACAGCATATCTTCCGTCCATAGTCGGATAAATAGGGACAATTCGATTGTAGCCTTTTTGGTAAAGTAGATGAACATGGCGAATAAAATCTGTGCCATTTGTCGGGTCAATTCTCTTTAAGGCAAAGGTCCCTTTATTGGAATAGATTTTTTTTATATTGCCGTGTTCCTCAACAAAATAAGGCTTTACTTGGTAGTTATTTAAAATGGGGATCAATGAATCTACCTGATTTGTGTCGTGCATCGACATTCATCTGCCTTTCAGCCAGAGCAAAATCCTTAAAAAGATGTGAGCAGGTTAAAAACCCGCTCACCATGTTGTTTGGTTGATTATTTCTTTGCTAATGCGACAGGTACATATAATACTTGACCTTCAAATACATCTTGATTGAGCTCAAGATTATTGTAACGCAGCAGATTAGGAACTGATACGTCATAACGGTCGGCAAGACTATCTAGCGTATCACCCTTTTGAACAATACAAACTTTTAATCTAGCTTGATCGGAGCTGTCTTCCTTGCGGGCAAAAAACTCCGTTAAGGTCATTGTTTTCTTCTTTGATGCCTTCTTTTTCGCTTGTTTCGGTGGTGCTTCTGGGGATGAAGAACTTTCCTCTAGAACTGGTTCTTTTGCTTCTACAGGCTGTTGTGCCTCTTCTTCTGCAATTGGCTGTGTCGGAGCTTCCTCGACGATTTCTTCTATCTCTTGGACCGGCTCACTTGCTTCACTTCTTGCATGTTCAAAAACAACAGGCTTCTGAGGCTGTTGGGACTCTTCCTCTTCTTCAGGCTCTTGATACGTAAAGGTTGGGAATTTGGGAAATACTTCAACCTTTTCCTCTTCTGGCAGTTTCCTTGCTTCCGCCTCAAACAAGAAAGTATCCTCAAATGGATTTTCTTCTTCTGGTTCTTCTTCTCTAGGAACTTCAACTTGATAACGGTGGAGAACTTCATATTCCTCCTCTTGTTCCTCAGCTACTTCCTCTTGTTGTGTTGAATCATACAAGCCGCTGATGGTTAATTCTGCGGACAGTTTAAGACAACTGCGTTCCGGAATGGAATAATCAAATGACTCCACGATGACATCGATATCATAAATGCTTTGAATTCGATTGTTTGGAATGGTAATATCGACAGGAAACCGGTGTGAAAACTCACAAATACCTTCCTCTTGTGGATCCACTCTTTCTACATACTTTTGGTTAGGTACATTTTCTTCCTCTTCCACTGCACTTTCTTCGTCATTTCTATATTCGCCAGTTAATTCCAGCGAACCACGTATGGTTACGTATTGATCATTTTCCTGGATGGTGATATCCGGGTCTAGAGAAATCGACACAAGTTCAGTTACTTCCTGTCCTTTTCTAAACCACAAAGACTCCTCCAAGGAAAATCGCAGGCACGATTGATTCTCCTGAGACAAAGCGACTCCTCCTTTCGTTTCCTTTTAAGCAAAATCACTATGTCACTTACACTCTATGAACAAAAGCTTTTTTTTATGATAAAAAAGCCTTGTTATGTGAAAAAGTTTGGGATTGTTGGATTTAACGAATAACACGAATAAAAAACACCCACCTTAAAAAAAAGTGAGTGCCTGTAAAAAGTATTATTTTAGTTTTGAAAAAGCAATTTCTACTGCTTTGATTGTCTTTTCGATATCCTCATCGGTATGTGCAGTAGATAAGAACAATCCTTCAAATTGAGATGGCGGCAGGAATACTCCTTGTTCTGCCATTTCACGATAGTATGCAGCAAAATAATCTAGGTTAGAAGTTTTTGCTGTTTCATAGTTGATGACAGGTTCTTTGGTAAAGAAGAAACCAATCATGGAACCAGCACGGTTAAAGGTAACAGGAATATCATATTGTTCAGCAGCTGCCGTAATTCCTTTTTCAAGTAAGTCACCCAAGCGCTTGAACTCTTCGTAATGCTCTGGTGTTAATTGGCTTAATGTCTCATAACCAGCCGTCATCGCAAGCGGATTTCCTGAAAGTGTTCCTGCTTGATAGATAGGTCCTGAAGGAGCGATTTGCTGCATGATTTCAGCTTTACCGCCGTAAGCGCCAACTGGAAGCCCTCCGCCAATAACTTTTCCAAGACAAGTGATATCAGGCATGATATTGAAATAGCCTTGTGCACAATTGTAACCGACACGGAAGCCCGTCATAACTTCGTCAAAAATCAGCAATGCTCCGTTTTCGGAAGTTATTTCACGAAGACCTTCTAAGAAACCAGGAAGCGGCGGTACAAGACCCATATTTCCAGCCACCGGTTCAACGATAATACAAGCGATATCATCCCCGAATTGCTCAAACGCGTATTTAACACCCTCTAGGTCATTGTAAGCAACTGTAATCGTGTTGCGAGCGACTCCTTCAGGTACTCCAGGACTGTCTGGTAATCCAAGTGTAGCAACACCAGAGCCTGCTTTAATTAATAAGGAATCACCATGTCCATGGTAACAGCCTTCAAATTTTAAAATCTTGTTACGGCCTGTGTATCCGCGTGCTAGTCGCAGTGCACTCATGGTTGCTTCTGTTCCCGATGATACCATCCTTACCACTTCAATCGATGGTACACGTTCAATGACAAGCTTAGCGAGTTCATTCTCCATTAATGTCGGTGCACCATAGCTTGTACCAAGCTCAGCTACCTTTTTAATTCCTTCAACCACCCTGTCATTTGTATGGCCAAGGATTAACGGTCCCCAAGATAATACGTAATCGATATATTCATTGCCGTCAATATCATAGATTTTTGAACCTTTTCCTCTTTCCATGAAAATCGGATCCATATTTACAGATTTAAAAGCACGGACCGGGCTGTTAACACCGCCAGGCATTAAGTTTTGAGCTTCTTTAAATGCTTCTACTGATTTTGTATATGAGCGCATTTTGAGTTCCTCTTTTCAAGTCGTTATTATTTGTCTTCTTTTAACCAGCGGCACGCATCTTTTGCAGCATACGTAATAATTAGGTCTGCGCCAGCACGTTTGAATGCGATTAACATTTCCATCACCGTTTGTTTCTCGTCAATCCATCCGTTCGCTGCAGCTGCTTTGATCATGGAATATTCGCCGCTGACGTTATAAGCCACAACAGGAAGATTAAAGTTATTTTTAACATCACGAACGATATCAAGGTAAGGCATACCTGGTTTCACGATTAGGAAATCAGCACCTTCTGCTACATCGGATTCTGCTTCCCTGAATGCTTCCATTCGATTGGCAGGGTCCATTTGATAAGTTTTACGATCACCGAACTGTGGAGCGCCTTCAGCGGCTTCACGGAATGGTCCGTAAAAGGCAGAAGCATATTTAACGGCATAAGACATGATCGGGATATCTTTAAATCCTGCTTCATCCAAACCAGCACGAATGGCTGCCACAAAACCATCCATCATATTTGAAGGGGCGATAATATCTGCACCAGCTTCTGCTTGAGCAATGGCTGTTTTTACAAGTAATTCAAGAGATTCATCATTTAAGATTTTATCCCCTTCAACCATTCCACAGTGCCCGTGGCTGGTATATTCGCACAAGCATGTATCAGCAACAACTATTATTTCTGGATAATGGTCTTTAATCCATCGGGTTGCCACTTGGATAATACCATGGTCATGAAATGCTTGTGTACCGCACTCATCTTTTGTGGTTGGAATTCCAAATAAAAGAACGGACTTAATTCCATGTGCAACGATATCATCCATTTCAGCTTTTAGATTATCCATTGATACTTGGAATACACCAGGCATAGAAGATACTTCTCTGCGAATGTTTTCGCCTTCATAGATGAATAACGGATAGATGAAGTCGTCCGGTGTTAGGTGGTTTTCTCTAACGAGTGCACGTATATTAGCACTAGTACGTAATCGGCGATGACGTGAAAATTGAAGTTCCATTTGTATTTACCCCCAAATTCTATTTTCGAATATCATTTTTCTAAAAATTGAATCGTGCTTTTAATCATTTCTTTGACCGTATACTCCTCTGGAGAAACGTGAACTGGCAATCCATATGCAACTAATCTCTTCTCTGTAACGGGACCGATGCAACTAATCACACATCTTTTTAGATGATTTTCGAGTTTATACTCCTTCACAACACTCATAAAGTGATTAACGGTTGAAGGACTCGTGAACATTAAGATATCCAGTTCATCATTACAAAGCATGTTAGCTAGTTTTTCAGTGCTCTCTTCCGGCATATATGTCTCATAGATAACGATTTCATCGACGAGGACACCGTGGTTACTAAGAGAAGTAGAAATATATTCTCTTGCCAGATTTCCCTTTGGAATCAGCACTTTCGATCCACTCGGCACTATTGGTAAGAACTCGTCCGTAAACACCTCGGTCACGTAGGATGAAGGTACAAACTCTGCATTATATCCTCTTTCCTGCAGCACCTCTTCCGTTTTCCTACCAATCACAGCAATTCTCGGAAATGAGTTATGATCATTTTTATAAAAAGAAAAGAACGTTTCGACAGTGACATTGCTTGTAAAAACAATCCAGTCATATGTATTAATTTCATCCATAGCACGTTGCAGGTGCGCTGTGAGTTCAATTGGACGAAATGCAATAAGAGGGATTTCGATTGAAATCCCTCCATACTTTTCGACAAGTTGTGAAAAGGATTTTGCCTGACCTGCACCACGAGGGACCAGGACCTTTTTGTCTTTCAACCCTAATGGTTTTAGCATTGACCTTCGAGCTCCCGTTTAACCTTCTCAATCAGGTCCTTAGCTCCTCTTTCAATTAATAGGTCAGCGGCGACGATACCAAGTTCTTCTGGGTTCGTTCCTCTTAGTTCCTCTTTGAAGATTTCTTGACCTTCAGGAGAAGCGACTAATACAGTCAGAACGATTTCATCATTATCCGCTATATAGGCAAAACCCGCTATTGGCACTTGGCAGCCGCCTTCCATTTTTTGAAGGAAAGCACGTTCCGCTTGAACCGCTCTTTCTGTTTTCTTGCAAGTGAATTTTTTAAAAAGTTCAAGAAGTTCTTTATCATCCTCACGGCACTCGATGGATAATGCTCCTTGACCCACTGCTGGAACACAAACATCAGCACCAATAAATTCTGTTACCGTTTCAGAAGTCCAACCTAAACGAGAAAGTCCAGCTGCAGCTAGGATAATAGCGTCATATTCTTCATCTTGAAGCTTTTGTAATCTTGTATCAACATTTCCACGGATCCATTTAATTTCTAAATCAGAACGCTGCGCTAAAATTTGGGCGCTGCGGCGAAGACTGCTTGTGCCAATAATCGCTCCTGGCTTCAAATCTTTTAGTTTAATATGATCTCTTGAAATCAATGCATCACGGTGGTCCTCACGGAAAGGAATGCAGCCGATTGTAAGACCTTCAGGTAGTACAGCTGGCATGTCCTTCATACTATGAACAGCCATATCAATTTCTTTGTCCATCATAGCCTGTTCGATTTCCTTAACAAACAATCCTTTTCCGCCTACCTTTGAAAGAGTAACGTCTAGGATTTTGTCCCCTTTTGTGACAATTTCTTTTACTTCAAATTCAAAGTTGCCGCCAAGCTTTTTAAGCTGTTCTATCACCCAGTTTGTTTGAGTTAGAGCCAATTTGCTGCGTCTAGAACCTACTATAATTTTTCTCATGACTGCCTCCTATGCGTACCAAAAATGAAATGATGATAATTGACCAAATAGAAAAAAGTTAATTAATACAATTAAAAATGAACCGACGTTCCATAAGGCTAGTTGCCTGCCTGACATATTTTTAACAATACGGAGGTACAAATAGATACTGTATCCTGTTAATAATAGAAATGAACCAATGATTTTCATATCGTACCACGGCATTCCTGGAACCTTTAAAAAGGCCCATTGTAATCCGAGGATTAGACTTAATAACAGCATAGGAACCCCAATTACTACTAAAATATAAGAGGATCGTTCCAGTTTGCTTAAATCTGCAAGTCTCAAAAGTCTAGTCCCCCATTTTTTCCTTTTCAATAAATCATATTGAATCAAATAGAGAAGGGATAGGACAAAGGACACAGAGAAGGCCCCATAAGATAGAATGGCCATTGTGATATGTATAAGCAAGAGCTCAGACATTAGCTGATTACTAATGACATGTGAATCATAGTTAATCGGAGCAAACGTATGAATGGCGATGACAATAAAACCAAGTATATTTGTAAAGAAGACGATGAAATCGACCTTCAGTAGACGGTTGATTCCAAGTGATAGAGTTACCAATACCCATGCATAAAAATAAAGTCCTTCAAAGATCGTTAATGCTGGAAATCTGCCTGTTTTTATCATATAGGAAGTTAGAAAGACTGTTTGTAAAACCCATACAAACGCAAGTAACCAGAAGGCGATACGGTTTGCCTTCCGGTTATGATGTAGAAAGTCGAAAAAATATAACAACACACTGAAGGCATATAGGACTACTGTTAATTCGTGCAGCCGCGTCATATGGAAGTCAAACATATTCAGTACCTCTTATGACTGAAAGGAAGCCTGCGGTACTTGAACCACTGCATTATTCGTTTCGGCTGCTTTCGTTTGTTTTTCTACAAGCTCTTCAATATTAAATATTTTCATAAATAAATCCAATGCCTCTTCAGCGTCTGGACGAGCAGCCAATTCTTTTGCTTGTAAGATAGGGTCTTTTAATAGCTGGTTGATAATGCTCTTTGTATGTTTATTTAAAACTTTTCTATCTCTGTCCGATAAATGAGGTAGCTTGCGTTCAATGCTAACCATCGTTTCGGCTTGAATAGCAACTGCCTTATCCCTAAGAGCCGAGATAACGGGAACTACTCCTAGCAATCCGAGCCATTGCTTGAAATCAACAATTTCCTTTTCAATCATCAACATAATGACTTGAGCCGCTTTCTTCCGCTCCTGAAGGTTTGCCTCAACAATTCCTTCTAAATCATCGATATCATATAAAAATACACTTTCAAGTTCTGCGATTCTTGGATCTAAGTCGCGAGGAACAGCAATATCGACCATAAATAATGGCTTACCCTTACGCTTTTTCTCCACTTTTTCTATCATTGATTTTGTAATGACAAAATCCTTTGCTCCTGTTGAACTGATTAGGATATCCGCGTCAACCAAAGACTTTTGGAGTTCATCAATTGCTTTCGCCTCGCCGGCGAAACGGTTAGCAAGAACTTCAGCCTTTTCAAACGTACGATTGATCACCGTAACTTTTCTAACACCATTGCCGTGCAGATTTTGCGCAGCAAGCTCACCCATTTTACCAGCACCAAAAATGAGAACATGCTTATTCTCGAGTGAACCGAAGATTTTCTTTGCTAGTTCAACGGCAGCATAGCTGACTGAGACCGCATTGGCACCAATATCTGTTTCAGCATGTCCGCGCTTCGCAAGTGTAATCGCCTGCTTAAATAGCTGATTAAACACGGTACCTGTTGTTCCTAGTTCTTGAGCTAACATAAAGCTAGTACGAACCTGCCCTAATATTTGTGTTTCCCCTAATACCATTGAATGAAGGCCGCATGCCACCTTGAATAAATGCTCAATTGCCCCGTCTTCTTCATAAACAAAAAGAAAAGGTGAGAACTCAGATTGTTCAATTCCGAACCATTCAGATAAAAATTCTTTAATATAATAACGTCCAGTATGCAGCTGATCGACAACCGCATAAATCTCTGTACGATTACATGTAGATACAATGATATTTTCAAGGATGCTTTTCTTAGTATTTAATTTTTTTATGGCCTCCCCAAGCTCGGCTTCATTAAATGTCAACCGCTCACGGATTTCCACAGGGGCAGTTTTATAGTTTAGACCGATCACTACAATATGCATTTTTGAAGTACACCCCCAAT
>JAPSKD010000131.1 GCA_031177865.1 Bacillus sp. (in: firmicutes)
GTAATAATACACGACGACACATGTTGTTTAACAATGTAGTTTTAAGGCGTATCAACACTTTGCTTGATACGCCTATTTTTTATGGATTTTTCTTCATTTTATCACTACATTTTGCGGATTTATCGAGCCTTTTATTACTACATTTGATCTTTTTATCACCACTTTTGATACCCACATTGATTTAATTAAAGAGCTCTGTTAAACGTTGCTATTGATTTTCTTCTTCAACTAAACTAGCTAATAGTTTGTCAATATTTTTCAATAAAAATCTTGAAAATCGCATGATATACTAAAAATAAGCATGACAAATAACCTTCCTTTAATCACGTCTTGGAAGGTTTTGTGTTATTTAGTTAGATATAGATTTTAAGCTATATCTTGGAAAGTTGTTCTGTTCTTTAAAAGGGCAAATATCCAATGTAAGAGTTTATTTACACACGCAATAACGGCTACTTTAAAGGGTTTTCCTTCTTCACGTTTTTTATCATAGAACTCCCGTAATTTCTTATTACGAGGAATGATTTCATCGCCTGTTTTGATCTTACGACAGTCACGAATTGCACAACGAACTGCCATATATAAGGCGTGACGAAGCCTACTTGACCCTCTTTTAGTGATTCGATTTTTAGTGGCTGTAAACTTACCAGATTCAAATACACTAGGATCAACTCCAGCGAAAGCTACCAGCTTTTTAGGATCAGTAAATCGATCTATCTCCCCAATTTCAGAAATGATCGTTGCAGCGATCTTTTCTCCAATACCAGGGATAGATTTGATGATATTATATTCTTCAATTTCCTTAGCTAGGGCATCTATTTCTGATTCTAACTTTGATAGATGCTCTTTGTATTGAAGAAGAATATTAATATACATACGAAGGCTTAATATATGACTTTGATACACCGTTTTTTCAAAAGGATTACGAGCTGCCGCAGCTTTCAGTTGATCAGCTTTTTCTTTTGCCCACCTGATTGATCGACTTTTACATAATCCAAATATCTTGTCTGTAATTGTTTCTTCACTGGCTCTCAAAATATCCTCGGAAGAAGGGAACTCTGAAAGAGTTAAGAGTGAAACTACCGAATATAAATCGCCAAAGACCCCTTTATATTCAGGAAACACCTGTTCAAGCACTGCTTGAAATTGGAGCTTTGTCTGAATCATGACTCCAGTTATATTTTCATGTTGTCTTGTGAGGTTACGAAGGTTTAATAACTGGACTCCTCGCTTTTTATAGGGCTCTAACTCTTCTTTATAGAAAAGCTCACAGAGAAGATAAGCATCAATTGCATCAGTCTTTACTTTTCTTAGGCTTGTTCCCTTTGCCTTATATGAAATCAATGGGTTAATTATAATTAATAAGTATCCGCGGTCCTCCAAGTAATGAACAACAGGAGAATGATAATGTCCTGTCGACTCTAGGACGATAGGAGGCCTTTGGCCCGTCTCTCTCTTTACATCCTCCAGAAATTCTACAAGTGAACCAAGACCTTCAACAGTATACGAAACTTTAAAGCTCCTACGATATGGTTTGCCTTTATCCAAAAATGCTTGAACCTGACTTTCTCCTTTTGAAACATCCAGGCCAACGACTGGATTCATTCTAAATCTCCTCCTACACTATAAAAATTGCCGGTACCCCTAATTCCTTCTTGTAGTATCACAGCTTCGCTTGTTATACGAGATCCAGGTCCCAACCAGCCTCAATCATGTTTCTACAAGTAGGGGGCAAACTGTTTAGCTGACGGGGTCAAAGCCCCAAGGGCAGTTACGTTTTACCCCGGCTACCGCTATAATAAGACCATATAAAAAATGGTCAACCAGAAATATCTGGTGACCTTATAATACGAACTGGCAGTTTAGTTCAAGTACAATCTTTCACAAAGTTATAGAAAAAAAACGACCTCCACATTTGGAAGATCGGAATTTTTTATAAATATTAACTTCATATTATAATTTATTATACCATTCATTATTGACAGGCTCTAACCACTCAGTTTCTCCTGGAGTAAGTGCGAGGTGTACAAACCAACTGTCTTTTGTCGCCCCATGCCAGTGTTTCACATTCGGCGGAATATTGACTACATCTCCTGTTTTGAGTAATTGAGCTGGTTTCCCTTCTTCTTGATACCAGCCATCACCGCCAGTAACTAACAAAACTTGGCCAACTTTATGAGAGTGCCAGTTATTGCGTGCTCCTGGTGCAAAGGTTACATTCCCGATTGATGTATTGAGTGGTGTTGGATCGGTAAACACCATTTGTAGGTATGCATCACCGATAAAGTAATTTGCATCAACTTTTTGTCCCAATGGGAAGATTGTGCTATTTTTTAATTGTTCATTTTTCATTTTTATTTCCTACTTTCTTTAATATTAACCTACTGAATTGTTGGATGATAATCATTTCATTGGTACCAACATCGGATATTTTCTCAATTGCAAATGCCAATGCACGAGAAATGCTGTCTGCAACAAAGTGTTTTTAATCGATATTTTCAATCGTAACTGTAAAATTGCCTTTCATACTTGCAAGCTTTTCGATACCCGATTCAATCCTACCTAATTTAATAAGTCCATTCGCAAAACCAAAATCCCGATAAAATATAGCTAAATTTCCCCATGGCGAATAATAAGTAAAATCTCCAACTGAAGCATTGGTGCCTGCTGGAGCATCCTTTGTAAATAATTTCTATCCAGATAACTTATTTTTTCTGTTGTTGCATAATCCTCAAATGTTAATGTTAAAGGAAGTTGTTTTAAAAAATCCCTGCTTGTTGGATTATCGTACATGTTCACAATTACTTCTTCATTATTAAATGTCAATTTCACTCTAGAGTCTTCCATAAAAGTTAAACCTCCATTATCAATTGCAGAATCTTTACTAATCGGATTGTTCTGTTCATCTGTGTTGACGGCTTGTTTACCATTTGACTTTATTCCCAGAGCATTACCTGCATTATTTCCATTTTGGCATGCTCCCAAAGCAAAAGTCATTACCAAGACGTAAATCAGAGTTAATGTTTTTCTCCTCATCTTTTTTTTCCTTTACCTATTTTTCCGAAAGAAGGAGTTTGATTATTTTCGAGGGCTCAACTTCAACAAACGGTCATCCTCTCCAGGATTTCCTGCTCTTGGGGAAGTGTTGGTGGTAATTACATATAAATCCCCTTCGAAGGGGTACACATTCCTTAGTCGTTCATTGGAAGTAAAAATAACATCCAACGAACTAGCAGCTTCGTTATATACGTACAAACTTTGTCCTTTTAAGCCCGCTATAAATAAATGGTCTTCAAAGAATGTAACACCTGATGGAGCCCATGTATCATTACCAGAATGAAGGAGAGCCTTTTCCATACCTTCCCGTTCCTCATCCCCAGTTATTATGGGCCAACCATAATTTTTTCCTGGTTCAATGATATTAATCTCATCATGAGCAGATTCACCGTGCTCAGAGCTGTACATGATTGTTCCGTCACTATTCCAAGCTAACCCTTGGGGATTTCGATGACCATATGAGTATACATACGAGTCAGGAAATGGATTATCCTCTGGAATTGAACCATCTAAATTCATTCTTAAAATTTTTCCACCCAAATTATCAATATCTTGAGCAAACTCTTCTTCATGAGCCCATCCAGTTGCAACGTATAATTTTCCGTCAGGACCAATTGCGATTCTACCGCCATTGTATAGCTCATGACCTGGAATCCCATCAAGTAGTACATTTGTTTCCTTCCATGACTCACCGTCATATAACACTTGAATAACTTTATTGGCCAACCCTGATTCTGTTCTGTACGTATGATATAAATAGGCGATCCCACTTTCTAAAAAATCATCAGCTAGAGCTATTCCTAGTAAGCCACTTCCGCCCTCTTGTACGATTGGATCAGAAGTTTGAAGATTGTATCTTTTCAATTGTCCATCCTCTAACACGGCAATCGTACCAACAACTTCAGGCATGACAATGAAATCATCCAATACTTTTATGTCCCATGGATAATGCAAATTATCAGCAAGTACTTCTACATCCCAGTCTTCTGTAGACATATTTATAAACTTGGACTCTGTACTGTTTTCCTCATTTTTTGTTGTATTAGAAACTTCTTCTCTGCTAGTTTCATTATCTTCACGAACCTCCGTTTCATTTTGGCATCCTGTTAAAACGAAGATTGATATTATAAATGTTAATAGATATTTCACTGTGCATACCTCTCAAATCGTATAGTTGTTTTAACGGTTCTTTATCCACTTCTGTTCTTCTATTGAATTTTCCGTTATTTTCCAAAAAGTAAACCCTAATGTAGTAATACATCAGGGCTACTCATATTAAATTTCTGTTTCCTTTTTTACCGATGAATGTAATTAGATAACTTGTTTCGTTGGACGAATCATGATTTCACTTATCGCAACAGTATCAGGTGTACTAATTGCATAGGCTACTGCATCGGCAACGTCGCTTGGCTTCAATCCTACACCTTCTATTTTTGCGTTATTCTTCAACCATTCACGATTTACATGATCATTGACAGTTGTATAAAGCTCAGTATCTACTAATCCTGGGGATATAATAGTTGAACGAATATTGTTTTCACGTTCTTCTTGACGTAATCCCTCCATGATGGCTCGTACAGCAAATTTTGTACCACAGTATACAGCAGAACCAGGATATACAACATGTCCTGCAATAGAGTCAGTCGCAATGATTTGTCCAGATTGTTGATTTTTCATGATAGGTAAAACCGCAGCAATCCCATTTAAAACACCCATAATATTGATGTCTAACATTTGTCGCCATTCATCAAACCGTGTTTCTGATAGGGGAGCAGTAGGCATAACTCCAGCGTTGTTGTAAAGTACATCTACACGACCGTATTTTTCCATTGCCAAATCAACAACTGCTTGAACTTCTTCTTTATTCGTTACATCTGCAACAGCATATGAAATTTCAGCATTAGGCAATGATTCGACAAGAGCTTTCAATCGATCATGACGCCGAGCAGCAATGACTAATTTTGCTCCTTCATGTGCAAGTTTTTTGGTAGTTGCTTCGCCAATCCCACTTGAAGCACCCATAATAATAACAACTTTACCTTGAATATTAGACATAATAAAACAATCCTTTCATTATTTTTCTTTTGAGAATATTTCTTTTGCAACCGTAATGGCAGACATCGCTTTTGGCCACCCAGCATAAAAAGCAAGATGAGTAATAGCTTCGATTAGTTCTTCTTCAGAAAGACCATTTTCTTTTGCAAAATTTAAATGAAATTTCAGTTGCTCGGTATTTCCACCAGCAATTAGGCTAGATACCGTAATTAAGCTACGTTCACGTTTAGAAAGGCCTTTACGCTCCCACACATCTCCAAATAAAATATCATCAGTTAATTCAACAAGTTTTGGTGCGAAATTGCCGAGGGTCTTCTGTGCACCAGAAGGTTCTTTTGTATCAGACATTTTCTCCCTTCTTTCTGTTCTTTGATTTAATTAATCTGATGCCACTAAAAAAAATCATCGTTGATTGATTAATCAACACCTGTTTATAATTATAAAAAGATATAGGATTCATTCAATGGTTAAATCAACGCAATTCGTTGATTAATCAACAAATGAATCAAAATTGTTGATTATTTTTAAGAAAGTATGGTGAGCTAACGATGTCTAAAGTGGATAGGAGAATAGCCAAAAGCCAAGAAGCCATCAAAAAGGCTGTTATTGAGCTGATGACAGAAAAAAGTTTTGATGAGGTTACCATTCAGGATATATCGGACAGGGCAAATGTGAATAGAGGAACTATCTATCTACATTATTTGGATAAATTTGATTTGCTGGATAAACTGATGGAAGAACATATAAATAAACTCAGAGACATATGCGAATCGGGAAATGACTTGGAATGGATAGAAGCGACTCTGATCTTTTTTGAATATTTTGAGAGTAATTACTTATTCTTTTCAACGATGCTAGCTAGTAAAGGAGCACCATCTTTTCGTAGTAGGTTTCTTGGGTTTCTTATTAAAGAATTCAAGGATTGGGTTGACACTACAAATGGAAAAAACCATGGCTTAAGTGAAGATGTTATTGTTAAATTTGTTGCAAATGCTTATGTAGGGGTAGTGGAATCGTGGTTAAAAGATGGAATGCCTAGTCCGCCTCATGTCATGGCAAAAGAATTGGGGATATTGATAGAGAGGATAGTATAGTTATTATTAACTGAAACAGCCAACAACATCCTGGAAGGGATATTGTTAATAGGAATCTATAATAATTTAACAAATTTCCCAAAAGAAATTTAATAACCTGAGTCCTATGTATACAGGGCTCAGGTTATATTTTTGTGCTATCTATTGTTTATTTTACTGTTGACGTTTCACATGAATACATTAAGACATGTGAATTATTTGTATCTTGAATTTTCTTGGATATGCTTCTTCGACAACATAACAGGCACTCCCAGTGCGGTATCGTGTAGTCATACGTAAGCTAGTAATCTTCCAGCGATGATAACACCTGTCCACGTCAACGCTGAGATTATAGCAGCTAGTCGGGCTCTTACTGGTGTCTGGGTCTGAAAGTCCCAGTTGTCCACTGTCCGATATACGCCGTGGTGGAAGACAGCGATGTTCACGCCTGCGATAAAAATCAGTCCGAGTTTCCAAGGAGCTGCTACGCTGATGCCAACGGTCAAAGCACTGGCGGCAAATAACACCATTCCAGTAACAGCAGCCACAGTAAAACCAATATGGGAAAGTGGCAACAGGTAGCGGGCTGCGGTAGTTACTGGAAAAACATGTTTTCCAATTCCCAGCAAACGAAGATCGAACGCCACCGCCGACCCTACCAGGAGTGCAATTCCCAGAATGTGCAGGCTCTCCAAAATCGGGTACAGGTAGGAGGTTGTCCGCACTGCTTCGCCAATGCTTGACCTTTCCAGCCAGATAAAAATCTCAGTGAGCCAGTGATTATTCTCTTGCACCTGTCAGCTCCTTTTTCCTTGGCGACGGAGATAGAACCCGCTTATTACGAGAGCGGCTACTATGGCAGCAGCGACTACAAGCCAGGTGAATAAGGAAGCACTTCGTTCAGAGGTATTACTGACCGTATTATCGGAACTAGCTTCGACTGAGGACGGTTCTGAGGTGTCGCTTTTGCCATTTGAGTTGTCGGAATTGGCTGAGGCAGGCTCAGGCTCTTGCGGAAACGCAGTTAATTGTTGCCATACGCCCTGTCCGTCTGCCAGCCAAAACATCACAGGACGCAGTTCCTGATTTTCCTCAGAGTTAAGGAATCCAACTACTTCGATGGACTCTCCTACCTTCAGTTCTCGATTTAAGCCCCACCGTTCCATCCACTCAGGACCTGCGAGAACCAAGTGTAGCCCCTCATGATCACCCTGGTATGGGCGAGCAGATGCCATTGTCAACTGACCATCTTCTTCTGATGCACCAGGGGGAAGTTCTCGCTCAGCCCAGTCGGCTGGTAGGTCTGTTTCCTCCACTCGAAGAGTGACCTCTGTGTGCGGGTTACCCCAACGAACATCAGTGAGAGTGCCTGATACGTAGTATGCATACCGTGTGTCGAACGAACTCCAGCCGTGGTGAGCCCCCACCTGAGTTGCTGGTAGAAGGGCTAAGGCAAAAACGCTAGCAAGGATCACAACAACCAATTGTAATTTTCGCCTTTGGGCTCCCCAAATAATGATGTTATTCATGTTTTTTACCATCTCCTCTACTTTGTTTGAGGCAGGGGATTCTGAAATTTAGACATATCCACTACAATCAAGATACAAGAAGAGCCGTATCTATTACTTTATAAGTCTTATAGCCACCATTTCATATCTAATTCTTTTACAGAGACTTATACAGTATTTTTGACAAAAATCATGATTTCCTAGCTCTCTGTAAGCTGTCATCCACTGCGTACCTACCTCTCTATTAATTAATGAACATCTATTTATAATTGTAGTAAGTAATAAAATGAAAAAACAATCGTCAGATGAACATTTTTTGTTCAATATTGAACGAATTAATCTTAATTGTTGAGTAATTCAATAAATTCAGATAATTAATGGGCAATTTTTAATTTTTTGTTGAAAAATCAACAAATAGCTTTGTATTGACCATTGATTGTATCTTATAGCTCTTTATAATTATAGACAAGCGTTGATTAAGCAATCAACGATGATTTATTTAGGGTTCATTTTTCTACTAAACTAAAGGGAGGTAATATCAGCCGCTGCTACGTACCCACTAACTCTTACACGCTAAACCAAAAGAAGAAATATTAGGTATTAGAAAGGAGAAAACAATGAATAGAATAAAAAAAATCTTTGCTGTAGTCCTGCTATCCCTTACCCTGTTAATCTCAGCTACTCCTTTTATAGGCCAATCATTAGCAGCCGATTCAAGTGAAAGCTCAATGACCATTACCAGAAGTAACTCACAGACCTCCTCAAAGGGATCCTCTAAATTTTTTACAGGCAATGTACGTGTTGACACCTTATTCTCAGAAAACGAATCTCAACCTTATTCAGGTGCATATGTAACATTCTCGCCAGGAGCCCGAACAGCTTGGCACACCCATCCCACTGGCCAGAGACTAGTGATTACTAAAGGTGTTGGCTATGTGCAGGTATGGGGAGGTCCGATTGAGGAGGTCCGTGAAGGCGATGTAGTATGGTTTCCCCCTGGTGTTAAGCATTGGCATGGAGCAACACCAACGAAAGCAATGACCCACATGGCTCTTACTGGAGTGCTTGATGGCAAAAATGCAGAATGGATGGAGAAGGTAACAGATGAGCAATACGGAACGATGAAAGAAATATCAAAGAAACAAAAACAGGAAACTGAGATTCAGGCTCTAAGTGCAAAGCAACAGAGTATTGTTAAAATTGCAGCTTTCACTGCAAATGGTGATTTAGAGGAACTCAAGGATTCATTGAACGAAAGTCTAGATTCAGGGATGACCGTGAATGAGGTCAAGGAAGTCCTCGTACAAATGTATGCCTATGCAGGTTTCCCTCGTAGCCTCAATGGTATCAATACCCTTATGGAAGTATTAGGAGAACGGGAAGCAAAAGGCATAAAAGATGTGATTGGTAAGGAAGCAAGTCCGCTACCTGCCAACAAAACCAGCATAGAACTTGGTACGGAAATACAGACAAGCCTGGTTGGTGCACCCGTTTCAGGAGGGGTATATTCTTTCGCCCCAGTCATTGATCAGTTTTTAAAAGGTCACCTTTTCGGTGATATATTTGGACGTGACATCCTGGATTACCAAAGCAGAGAATTAGCAACCATTTCAGCGTTGGCAAATATGGATGGTGTCACCTCCCAGTTGGAAGCTCATTTTAATATTGGGTTCAATACTGGTCTAACTGAAGCACAAATGAGGGGTCTAATTTCTGTCCTTGAATCTGAAGTTGGAGCGAAGTTAGCTAAAAATGCCGAAGAATCATTACAAAAGGTTTTAAGTAATCGTCAATAGTGAATAACAATGTAAGAAATAGCAATAAACCCCTGAACCCGCTAAAAAAGGTGATCAGGGGTTTATTAGTTACAAAAGTAATTTTTAATAAGTGACTTTCATTTCTTTTAACCATTTTCCAGGGTTAGTATCATCAGGGATTGCTCCCTTGATAATTTCTTCGTAGTGATTTGCCTTCTCTTCCATATATTTTACTGTTCGTTTCGCTTCCTCTAACTGTTTTTGAGCGATTTCTTTTTGTTTCAAAATGATTTCATAGCGTTCTTGTATAGTAGAACCACCTTCCAAACATAATTCCACATAGGTTTTGATGTCTTCTACTGACATTCCACATTGTTTTAGATATTTTACACCTGTAAGCCAATTGAGAGATTCCTTATCGAACAAACGAATATTATTTTTGTCACGCTGTAAATTTGGAACTAATCCTTTATCCGTATAGAAACGAACGGCATGTTCAGTCAAATCAAGTAGCTTAGCCACTTCTTTCACAGTATACAATGCAACCCCTCCTCAAAATTTAAATAAAAGTTACTTGAAACCTCTTGACTTCGTGTTACACGAAGGTGATAGGCTTATACTAGCACAAGGATGCTAAGATTGTAAATGGCAGAAAGATAGCTGGAAACATGCATCACTTGTCACGATTTTTATAATATAGGAGGAATTTTCTATGCATAAAGTAATTTTAAACAATGGTGTTGAAATGCCTATTTTAGGATTTGGTGTTTATCAAATTGAAGATCCAAACCAATGTGAAGAGGCGGTTTATGATGCCCTTATGGCAGGTTATCGCTTGATTGACACAGCAGCGGCTTATATGAATGAAGAAGCAGTTGGCAGAGCTATCAAGCGGAGTGGTGTTCCTAGAGAAGAAATATTTATTACCACAAAACTTTGGATTCAAGATGCAGGTTATGAGAATGCAAAGAAAGGATTCGCAAAATCACTGGAACGATTACAAGTGGATTATATCGATTTGTATTTAATCCATCAGCCATTTGGGGATGTATATGGTTCATGGCGTGCAATGGAGGAATTGTATCATGAGGGTAAGATTAGGGCAATTGGAGTCAGCAATTTCTATCCGGACCGTCTGGTGGATTTGATTGATCATAATAAAGTAGTTCCAGCAGTAAACCAGGTTGAAACCCATCCTTTCTGCCAACAAATAGAAAGTCATAATCTTATGAAACAGAACAAGGTTCAAATTATGTCCTGGGGTCCGTTTGCCGAAGGAAAAAATAACATGTTCCAAAATGAAGTTTTAGCATCAATAGCTGAAAAATACAATCAATCTGTTGCCCAAGTGATTTTACGCTGGTTAACACAAAGAGAAGTAGTCGTTATTCCAAAGTCAGTTCATAAAGAGAGAATCATTGAAAACTTTAATATCTTTGACTTTGAATTAAGCCAAGAGGATATGGAGACGATTGCTACTTTAGATACTAAAGAGAGCGTGTTCTTTTCACATAGAGATCCCGAATTTGTAAGATGGCTCGGTAACGTTAAATTTGGTATTTAATGTTTTTCATCATCCGAAAACCGATTTTCCAATTTGGAAATTCGGTTTTTACTTTTTGAAAACATTGCTAATAAGGAGGAAAAACGTAATGAATAAAGATTTCAGGAGCGAATCAATCAATGATACTTTCAAAGAAGCTAGCGGCTCTGCTGTTGTAGTCGGTGCGTCGCTTTCTGGACTAATGGCAGGGATTGCCCTTTCACAAGCTGGGCTGAAGGTTACAATTTTAGAGCGAGCTGGGGTGAAACCACGTAGTGGTGCAGTTCTTCAAGTTGATAGTGGAGAAATTGATCGAACTAAAACAGCGAAAATCTTGAGAAAACTTGCTTCTGGTGGAATTAGGTCCGCTGAAGCTTGGTCATCTATACAGTTTCGATTACGCACAGAAGCCGAAGCTGATCCTAGAATTGCCTTACGTTATGATACTCGTGTTCAAACAGTTAATCAGGACAACGACTCTGCTTGGGCTGTCACAGATAAGGGTGAAACATTCCACGGAGATATTTTGATTGGTGCTGATGGTCACCGTAGCATTGTGCGACGTTACGTTGCACCGCAAAAACCAAATGCAACATTTGCGGGATACTTGATATGGGTTGCTATTGTAGATGAGAAAGACATACCTGAAAAACATCGACCCAGCCTCAATGCTCCGAAGTTTACTATGCCAGATGGTATCGGTGACCTTTTACTCGGTTCGATTATTGCTGGAGCAGACGGTTCTACCGCTCTAGGAGATCGACGACTGGGATGGGCTTGGTACGATAACACTCAAAATGATTTGTTACGTCGTCTTGGTTGCGTAGAAGGAAGCATTGTGCGACATTCGCTTAACGCCCCTGACATCCCAGAACAGACACTGATTGATCTAGCTGAAAAAGCTTCTGTTAGATGGCCTCAACCATGGTTAGACGCAATTCTTCATAGTATCAAAACACGTAACCTTACAGGAACTCCGGTTGCCGAATATGTACCTGAAACTCTTGTGAAAGGACGTATAGCAATCGTAGGAGATGCTGCACATCTACCTACACCACTAACTGCATCAGGATTTAATGCTTCCTTACAAGATGCTGCTACTTTAGCAGAATGTGTTGCAAAGGTAATACAAGGATCTGCAACAGCTGAGGCTCTTTTAAAATATGAGTCTCTCCGTCTAAAAAATGCACGTCAAATTGTGCAATCTGGACAATCTTTTAGTCGCTCATTTGGGCGATAAATGTTGAGTATGCCGCATTAGAAATAGTTTGTGAAGAGTTGAACTTAAACTAACGGGGGCTTTAGTTGAAGAAGGAAATCAAAAAGCCGGTGTAAAACCGGCTTTTTTCTCTAATAAAAATCAACACTACCGTTTAACAGAGCCAATTAAATTATAATTTGTCGTGATAAAAGGAGTGGGGGACCCACTCCTCTTCTATTTCGTCATAATTGTTAAACAACATGTCTTTATTGTTAAATCAAGCCTTAAACTTTACTTTCCTTGTCTTTCAGTAAAAACTAGTGTGCCTTTTTTTCATTTATTTTATTATGTGCCCCTGAGGTGTATCTATTTGATTTTGGTGCAAAAACCTCAAACATTTTACAATTAATCTCCAAAACTTGGATGTACTGGTACTATTGCTCCAAAAAGGGCGTAAAAGTAGGAATACCAAATCGGCCAAGCGCTTTTTTAAAGAAGCCTTGGCTTTTTCGCATGTATCCAGTCCTCGT
>JAPSKD010000132.1 GCA_031177865.1 Bacillus sp. (in: firmicutes)
TGCTCTTATATACATCTCTTTCTTTGATTCATCAAACAGTTGACCTGACTCGCTAATAATTTCTATCTTGCGTACAGGGATTTCTTCTATTATTCCCATTACACATGGCAATTCTTGATTCTGAGTTTGCGCAGCGATTCCCTCAAAAACTTCTAGTTTAGCAGGCAGAGATTCAATCGTTAAAGTCTGACTTTCCAAACCCTTAGAGGATACTTCAATCTTAATCTTTCCAGGATCTAATGTTGCACCAATAATCGCCATTAACTTTCCACTGAATAGTCTCCTGCTTGTCCCTTTGTACTGGTCATAATCAGTGCTGTCTCCATTATCTAAGCCAAGCAAACGGCCAGCTCCTGTAACCTTTACATGCACTCGATTATTCGCATTTTCAACAGGATTGCCGTTTTCATCTTCCATGTTGATTTCTACAAAAATTAAATCAGTACCATCTGCATGAAGAGTTTCTTTATCCACCTGGAGACCAATCTTCTTTACATCTCCAAAGGATCGTTTTACATCTGTTGCAATTACTTTCCCTTTTTCGTCATAAGCTATTGCTTTTAGCTCGCCGTCTTCATAAGGGAGTTTCCACCAGCCAACAAGATCTGTTCCGTTTTTATGATCTATATTGTGAGTTCCAATCGTAACCCCATTTAATTGCAGCTCAATTTTTGGGGCATTGGAGCATACCCGGACATCAATCATCTGTCCTCTATTAAAATCCCAGTATGGGAAAATATGCACCATGGGGCTTTTTTTGTAATCTGTCCACTCTGCTTGATAGATGTAATACGAATCTTTTTTAAATGTAGCCGTATCAATTTGTCCAAAATAGGAGTTCTTTGTATGATATGGAGTTGGTTCCCCAATATAGTCAAATCCAGTCCAGATAAATTGCCCCAGTGAGAAAGATGCATCTCTATCGGCAATAATACATGCTTCTGTTGACTTCGCCCCCCAGCTTGTTGAACTATTCCCGAGGGAGGAACATTGCTCGTCATCATCAGCAAGTATCGATTTTTCAAATGGAAAGTGATAGATTCCCCTGCTTTGTACGACAGATGCGGTTTCACTGCCATAGATAATCCATTCAGGGTGCTCCGCATGATGTTTATGATAATATTTTTCTGCATAATTATATCCAGCAACCTTCACAATATCAGCACACTTTTGTGCATTGGCCCACGGCATATAATTCGATCCAATGGTAACCCTTCCATTTTCCTTCGGATCAAATTCTAATACAGAGGCCATAAGCATTTTGGTTACTTCTTGCCCTCTTTCGTCCGCATGTGTATCATAAATCTCATTTCCAATACTCCACATAATTAAGCTTGGATGATTTCGGTCACGCATTACCCAGCTTCTTATATCCCTATAAGCCCAATCTTTAAAAAATCTAGCGTAGTCATAAGGTGTTTTGGATCTCTCCCACATATCAAATGCTTCCGATACAACAAGGATTCCCATCTCATCAGCCAGTTCCATCAATTCTTTTGCCGGCATATTATGCGCAGTTCGAATGGCATTTACGCCCATGTCTTTTAAGATTAAAAACCTTCTTATAAGCGCTGTCTTATTAAATGCAGCTCCTAAGGCTCCCAAATCATGATGTTCACAGACGCCGTTCAACTTCATCTTTTCTCCATTTATATGAAAACCTGAATTTGGGTCGAGGACGATGGTACGAAATCCAAGATTTTGTTTAATTGATTCAAGTTCTTTCCCTCCTTGGTTGACCAGGAGCATAGAGGTAACAATTTGATATAGATTAGGTTCAACTGGGCTCCAGAGATATGGATTTTCCACATGAATTCTTTGCCGGTTAGTTGAAATAGGATCCGTTCCCGCAGCCACTTTTTCGGAAGAAATGGCTATCCTTTTTCCCTTATAAAGAATCGTATGTGAAATTTCTACATTCTCGAAGATTTTCACTTCTGTATCAACTTCTACTTGCCACCCATGTTCGTTTTGAGTGGTTGAGATGTATATCCCATCCGTTAATATATGATTCTTGTTTCTTTCCTTTAGCCAAACATTACGGTAAATCCCAGCTCCTGAATACCACCTGCTATTAGGACTTTGATGAACCACTTTTACTAAAATCTCATTTTCTCCTTCTACCAAATGTTGTGTAATATTATGTTCAAAAGAGGAATATCCGTTTTTCCATTCTCCTGCAAATTTTTGATTTACGTATACGGTAGAATCCATATAAACTCCATCAAAACATAAGAGAATTTCATCTACTTCTTTTTTACATTGAAATGCCCTTCGATACCAGCCAACACTGTTTTCATATAGATTTTGTGTATTATAAATTAGCCAGTCATGGGGCAAGTCAACTGGATCGAATGCCAAAGTAGTACTGGATGTATTTTCAAGGCTGCTTTTGGCAAATTCCCATCCGTCGTTAAAAAGGATTTTCTTATTCATGTATGGTACACTCTCCCTTTCTTTAGTTAGTGAATAACATTGTTTAATAGTTAAACAATGTTTTACTTAATGAATATACTAACAGAGGTTGAAGGATATGTATCGATATTTACTTATTTTTTCGACTATCTTTTTTCTATCAGCCAAGATCTATAAAAAAAAATCGGATGAGCGACCTCATCCGATTTTCAACCTTTTACTCCGCCTAGGGTTAATCCTTTAACAAAATATTTTTGCAGGAATGGGTACACCATGATGATTGGTAGACTTGCTACGATGGTCATAGTAGCCCTGATGGATGTTGGCGAAACCATGTTTGCACTTGCATTTGCATTGGCAAAGGCGTCTGCAGCTGTTTTACCAGACATCGAAGCGTTTGAATTCTGCAGAATCTTCATTAATTCATATTGAAGGGTAGACAAGTTTGCACTTGATGAATTGTATAAGAACACATCAAACCATGAATTCCATTGGTAAACCGCGACAAACAATGATACAGTTGCTAATACAGGCAGGGACAATGGCAGGACAACCTTGATGAAAATTGTAAAATCCCCTGCGCCATCAATTTTTGCAGATTCAAATAAACTTTCTGGGATTCCTTCAATAAAGGAACGAATCACGATTAAATTAAATACTCCAATGAGGCCTGGAATAATATAAACCCAAAAACTATCTAATAAATTTAATTCTTTCACTAATAGATAGTTCGGAATCAGCCCACCGTTAAAATACATCGTTAAAACGAATGAAATTGTCACAAACTTCTTTAGAACGAAATCTTTTCGGCTAATGGTATAAGCCACCATTGCCGTTCCCAATACGGATGTTAGTGTTCCGATAATGGTTCTTAAAACTGAAATGAAGAAAGAATTTACAATACTTGCTTCACCAAAAACATGTTCATAATTTGCCCAAGTAAATTCTCGTGGCCAGAGGTAAATACCTCCTCGTAAAGAATCACTAGCTTCATTGAAAGAAACTGCCAACTGATTAAGAAATGGATATAACATGACCACGCAAAGGAAAACTAAGAAAGTATAATTGAAAATATCAAATAAATAATCGCTTACACCGGAGTGATGTCGAGTAGCTTTGAAAAATCGTTTCTGTGCCATATAGTTCCCCCCCTAGAAAAGCCTTGGCTGACCAAATCGTTTGGCAATATGGTTTGCGGTAAATAAGAAGATGAAACTCACTACTGTTTTAAAGATACCGGCAGCGGTTGCAAGTGAGAAGTTCCCCATTGACATACCGTATTTTAATACATAAATATCAAGGTTTTCTGAGTAAGCTAGGTTCATAGGATTTCCTAATAAATACTGTGCTTCAAAGCCTGATTCTAAAATGTAGCCTAAGTTCATAATGAGCAAGATGATAATCGTTGGCTTTAAAGATGGGAGTGTAATATGTCTAATCCGTTGGAATCTAGATGCTCCATCAATATCAGCCGCCTCATATTGTTCTGGATCAATCATGGTGATAGCTGCTAAATAAATGATTGTATTCCAGCCCACGTTCTTCCATACCTCTGTTAGCCCATTGATGACCCAAAACCATTTTTCCTTACCAAGCCATAGAATGGGTTCATCAATAATCCCCAAGTTTACTAATACGATATTAACGATCCCGTTCTCGAGTGAAAGGCTGTAAGAGACAATACTAGCTGCTACTACCCATGATATAAAGTGCGGCAGATAACTGATGGTTTGTACTGACTTCTTGAACCTTATATGCCTAATTTCATTAATCAGAAGGGCAAGACAAATAGCTGTAACGAAACCTAATACTAGGTTAATCGTGCTCATGCCGATTGTATTCCGAAGCACGCGCCAAAAATTATCGTCGGTGAATAAAAACTTAAAATGTTCTAACCCTATCCATTCCTGGTCAAATAAGGTTCTTGCTGGCTTAAAGTCCTGAAAGGCAATCGACCAACCCCACAATGGAATATACTTAAAAATAATTAACCAAACCAAGAATGGCAGACTCATGGCCAATAGAGCTTTTTGAGCCATCATTCTCTGAAAGAAGGATTTTTTTGTTTTTGTAGAGATGGAAACTGAAGGATTTATTACCTCTTTTGCTGCTTTGGAACCAATCTGCATTCTTACCCCTCCTCTTTCTGAAAAGTCTTTATGCTAAAATCATAAGCTGCACCCTTAGATACTCGTTATAAGAAGGGAGCGGCTTATGATTTCAAGATAGTGAAGCTTTAAAGCAAGAGGCCGATATAGCCAATGGGGCGATATCGGCCAGCTTTTTCAAGATTCTGATTCTACTAAACTATTTCTTTGCAGCTGCTTTAATACGATCTTCTACGACCTTATCCATAAACTCTTCTAAAGCTTTTGCATCTAAAGTATTAAATTCTTTGATATATTCATCCCAAACTTTATCAAAGTCACCAGGCTTAGCTAGAACCAATTTAGGGAAGTAAACTTTTGTTAAGTCTGTTTTTCGCTGACCAAAGATTTGAGCTTCAGAGCCTTGTTCGACAACGGCACTCCATGTTGGATACCATGGACGATCGTCTGGATCTGCAAATAAATCAGAGAAAACTTTAACGCCATATGCTTCTAGAATAGCTTTGTCACCATCCGTGTAGGCTACTTGGGCAACTTCAGGCTGTTTCCCTGGAACCCATGAGTTTCCATCACTATAAAGCATGTCTCCCATTGGCCAGTAGTACTCAAAAGTGTTTAAACCGGACTTATCACGGAAATCTTCATCACTTGTTTTAGCATACTGTTCTTCAGTTTGGAAAAATCTACCTTTATCATCCACACTATAAGTCTCGTCTTTAATACCCCAGAACATTAACTTCTGGTTTTCTTCTTTAACCATGTTATCGAAGTACTTAATGATGCGGACTGGATCCTTCGCACTTACTGTGATACCAATACCACGGTTATTAATGAATGCCGGCGGATCGATATATTGATCTTTTTGTCCATCAAATGTAATTGGAAGCGGCATATAACGTAAATCGTCATTTCCAGCTGCTTTTAAGTTATCTAATGCCTGGTTAACCTGCCAACCGTAATCAAAGAATCCAAGTACGCGGCCAGAAGCTAGTTTAGCCAGATATTCATCATAGTTAGCAACGAATGATTCTTTATCAAATAAGCCTTTGCTGTTTAGTTCATTTAACTCTTTTAGATAACGTTTAGTAATATCATTATCAGCATATACGTCTGTTTTGTGTGTCTTCATATCTACAATCACTTCACCATCATTTGGGTAGCCTGCTAGATGGTTAGGAACGTTAGATAGTGCGAAGAAGCGCCAGTCATAAGTTAAAGCAGTAAAACCAATGGTAGAAGCTCCATTAACTTCTGGGTGTTTCTTCTGATAGTCTTCAATTAAAGCAAAATATTCATCTAGTGTTTTAATTTTAGGATATCCAGCCTCTTTTAAAATGCCGCGTTGAATCCAGAAGGCACCTTGTGTAATATTCGGGTCTTTAACAAATCCTTGCTTTGCAGCGAAAGGAAGGAAGTTAATCTTTCCGTCCTTATCTTTCATTTGGTTAAGGAATGGACCGTATAATTTTTTAATATTAGGAGCATGCTCATCAATCAATTCGGTTAGATCAATAAATGCACCAGCGTCTAGTACTTTATCAATCGCAATATCTGGAACAAGAACATCTGGATACTTTCCACTTGCAATCATTGTTCCAATTTTAGTGTTAATGTCACCTACTAGGTACTCTGTCTTGAAGTTAACGCCTGTTTGATCTTCAAAGATTTTCCCGATAGTCGTTTCATTCGTGTTTCCGTCTTTCCCTGGGGAAGCTGCGTTAAAATAAGTAAATGTTACTTTGTCTTTCGAATCACCAGATCCGTCTGCATTACCGCTTGTTTCTTTATCCTTTTCACAGCCGGCAACTGCGATTAACAGGATAAGCATTAAGAGTACTGAGAGAAACTTTTTTGCCATTTTGGAACCCCCTTTTTATTCGCGAAAGCACTTTCATTGTATAATCTAAGGGTCTTGTGCACCATTAAAAAAGTATAGGTGTTACTTAATAAAGTAAAGATTTTTCTCTGAATTACTAGTGATCGGGCTGTCAATTTGGGATGGCAATTGAATCGTAATGGTTGTACCATACTCAAGATGACTATCAATATTAAAATAAAACTGATCAGGATAGTATAATTTCAATCGATAATACACATTTTTAATGCCCACATTCTCTCTTATATCTTCTTCATTTTCTAATGAGGCTAATAATTGCTCTCTCTTTTCTTCTGAAATTCCTGCCCCATTATCCTTAATCACACAGGTTACCGTATCAGCATATAACGAGATGGATAAGGAGATTTCTCCATTTTCCTTTAATGGCTCAATACCATGAATGCTGGCGTTTTCAATAAAAGGCAAGAGTGACATATTCGGTATCTTACATTCTTCTGCAGCTTCATCGATATTAATCTGATAATCTAATTTATCTCCAAATCTATATTTTTGAATTTCTAAAAAACTAGTAATTAAATTAATTTCATCCCGAACTGGTACAAAGTCCTTCCCCCACGTAAGAGAATTACGAAATATTTTCGCCATGTTATGGATTATTTTCGCTGTTTCTGTTTCATCCTTCATCAAGCTTCTCATTCGTATTGTTTCTAAAGCATTAAACAAAAAATGTGGATTAATCTGGCTTTGCAGTGCACTTAACTGCGCACGGTTTCTTTTTATTTCTAAATCCTTATTTTGAATATTAACTAATAAAACATCATTAATTAAATCATTGATTTTCTTGATCATACGATTGAATTCACTTGTTAATTGCCCGATTTCATCTTGATATTCCTGATCATGGATTAATTTAAAGTCCTGGTTCTTCATCCTCTTTACATGGCGTATAATCCTTTGTAATCGAGTCAAAAATGACCTAGAAATAATGACAATAATGATAGTAGGAGCTAAAAAGTTGATACTGGCAAGTAATACGATAAAGAGTTTCGATTTATTAACCGTTTTAAGCATAGTTTCTTCCGATATCGTTCCAACAACGGCCCAGTCATGTAAATAAGATCCATTATTTAGATTCGCACGGATCGTAACTAGATTATTTTCTTTTTCTATTTGATTAAAATTGATTGGCTTATCGAGCCGTTGTTTTAGAGATTGATTATTTGTGTATTCAATCTCTCCCTTTTCATTAAGTAAATAAACATCCCCTTTAAACGTTACATTGTTGAAGATATCTCTTATCGTTGCTGGATTAATTTCTACCTTTACAAACTTTTGTTTATAATTGTAAAAATAATCCAAATTACGGATGATACTAAAGGTTTCAAAATTCTGATTGGAAGGTGTATCAATGAGAATTTGTGAGCCATTACTATTTTTTAAGGCGTCTTTGAAGTGTTTTAATTCTTGTTGAAGGCTGTCAATCGAATAAACCCCGCCTGAATAGATGACAGACGGGTTATCCGTATAAAAGCGAATTGAGTTAATAGATGGGTTTATGGGTCTTGATTGATTAAAGTTCCGTAAAAAACTATTGTGTTTTTCGATATAATCTATATCTGAGACATAATCCTTTTCTAAAAATAGATTTAAATTTAAATTTGTATATAACGAGGAGGAGATCCCTACCGCTTCGTCAATAATCGTTTTAAATTCTCTATTAATCTGCTGCAGTGCCAAAGTGGAATCTTGCATTTGCTGCTTTTTAACATTTTCAATAGTAACGATGTAAAAGATTACATTTGTTAAAACGATTGGAATAAATACCGCAAAAAAGTACATGACCAGCATTTTGTTTTTTAATCGAATATTATGAAAACTCCTGCTTGTCCTCATTTTCCTACCACATTTCTTTCGTTGTTTAATTTATTCCGATACTCAGAAGGCGTGATATTTTCTAACTTACCAAAGATAGTGACAAAGTAATCAGTATTATTAAATCCCACACATTCAGCAATTTCATAAATTCTTTTTTCCGATTGACGCAGCATTTTTTTCGCTTCATTTATTCTTACTTGCAGTAAATAATCCTTGAAGTAGATTCCATAGGTTTTCTTAAACAATTGTCCTAAATATACTGGATTCATAAAAAACTTAGCAGCAATGGTTTTTAAGCTAATGTTTTCATGGTAATGGAGGTCAATATACTGTTTTATTTTGTGCGCTTCGCCATTAGCAGACTGTTTTCTTAATTTAGATATTTCATCTTTACACTCTATAATAAAATTAATGATTAGTTCCTTCAGCTGAGGTAAAGTAAAGTTGTAATTATGTAAGGTGTATATCATTCGATAGGATTGTAAACTTGTAGGTTCTCCTCCCATTTTCCTTATAATTTTTAAAACCGAATGTACAAAACTATTAATTGAAGCTAGAAAAGCCGTATGAGATAGTTTCTTTGATACTAGAGTTTGAAACAGGATCTCTAGTGAATGAATGATTTGAGGTGTTGATTCTTCTTCAATATGTTCAACTAATGATTGATAAATGGTTTCGTCGGGTTCAGCAAAAGAGATCGGTTGATCGACAATGTCTTCAAAGATAATGATTCCATTTTCGTTGTTTGAATATTTATGCTGTTTTGCCTTTTCAACACCATCGGCTGATTGTTTCAACAACGTAAGACTAGGAACCGCTTCACCAACATAAAACGTAAAATCCACCGATAGTCTGTTCGAAAGTTCCTTCTTTACCCACGTCATAAATTTCTTAATGCTCATTTGAAACCTTGCTAAGTGATTAGAGGTAATCATGACACCTACAGCACCTTGTGCTGCTTTTTGGATCCATATTCTTTCATGGCTGCCGCACACATCCCTAATCACAGCTGCTAAAGTCATTTTAATCTGTTGTACTATTTCCTCATTGTTTAAAGCAGACTCCCCAGGCATTCCGTTTACTTCAATTAATAGGTAAAAGAACTCATGAGGGTTTCCTACGGAAAGGAGATTTAAAAGGTCTACTGAATGATCATTGTCCGCAGCATTCCCTAATAGTAGATGGTTAAACACTATTTTTGCTTGTTCTTCCAGCCTTTGTTCATGAAGCTTTTTTTGTTCGTTAATTGTCTTCGAAAGTGACCTCAGAGTTTGTTCAATTTCATCCTGATCAATTGGCTTCAAAACAAAATCATGTACACCGTATCTTAACGCTTGTTGTGCATATATAAAATCACTATGACCGCTAATGATAATAAATTTAGTTTGAACTCCTTCTATTTCTATTGCTTGTTTAATGAGTCCAATTCCATCAAGTACAGGCATACGGATATCAGTAATGATAAGATCTGGGTTTACTTCATGGACCATTTTTAGGGCGTCTTCGCCGTTTGCGGACTCGCCTACAACCTGAAAGCCGCAGTCTTCCCAATTGATTAGATTTCTTAATCCTTTGCGGAAATACATTTCATCATCGACTAATATTACTTTGTTCATTTCCGACCCACTCCTGTTACCAATGGTAGTAAACATTTTTATAAAGCGTTTTCATCAAACCAGCTGTGTTGTTGATTTCCGTTCCAGGCACTCGCTTTCCGCGGGCGTGCCGGGGAGCCTCCTCGGCCCCGTACTCCCGCAGGAGTCTCGCGCCTTACACTCCAATCAACAACGTTTATAGATAATGTAATTGCCTTAATTTAAAGATAAGGCCCACAAATCATATCCTTGCTGGCCTTACTTAATATAAAATTATTCTTTAGGCATCCAGATTTTGTAGTTGCCGCTTAGTGCTAGAATACTGAAGAAGTATAGACAGTTGTCGTAGTATCTTCTGATTCCTGTTCTTACTGGGGTATTCCATAACATTTCCACCCATTTTTTGCCCTCTGCTTCATCTACAGCCAATGAAGCCATGGCGTTCGTTGCGAGCAAGCCAACGGGATGAAGTGATTTTTCTTCAAACGGTTCACCGGCAATTGTGTATCTGCGATAGTCAGCAGGGTCTTTGTCCGCAAAGAAGGCTTGAATTTTATTGGCTTCTTCCCGCTCCCATTCATCTCCTCTAAACCACTCATAATCAAGACCAATGTTTGCTGCAATGCGATAGGAGTCGCTGAAGAAATGCCCATAACCGTTTTCATTGTTTGGTGTTCCATCATAATATGCATACTCAGGTGCCAAGCCTGTTACTGGATGGCAAGCAATCTTTAAATATTCCCTGCTCGCAGCAGCTGCTTCCTTCCAAAACGGCCGATCCTCTTCGTATGCCCATAGTGCAAAGAGTTCATAGAAGTGTGGTAAATGATAGGATGGATCCGAAAACTCACAATTAGGAACAAATTTAATGAGTTTATTTTCCGGATTCCACATTGGATATCCGTCACCATTCTCTCCTTTATGAATACAAGTTCGAAGCAAGTCTTTCGCCTGAACACTATAATTAAAAGGGGCCGCACCATCACCCCAACGATGAGAAGCAAAGAACAATGCCAATGCAAAAAACTCTTCTCCATCAGGCGCAGGACCATAAGCTCGTTTAGAACCGTCAAGGTTACAGGACCAAGCAAAGTAGCCGGCATTTTCTCCCGTTGTCATATACATGTACTTCATGGTCCAATTCCACAAACGGTCGAAGACATCTTTATTGTCCACTTGTACAGCCATCATCATTCCATAGGACATGCCCTCAGTCCGTACATCCAGGTTTCCAGTATCCAGCATGTACCCTAAATCATCGCCGACGGGATAGTAGATTCTTGTATTCACATTTCCATTGAATAACTCTTCCCAATTTTGCTGAATTCTAGTTGAAATTTCTTCATCTGTTTTGCCAATTTCTTTAAATAGATTGCGATATTTCCCCGTATAAAATGAACCTTCGTGCATTTCCACTAGCCTTGACATACATTCCCCTCCAATTAACAAGTAATTAATCTATCATTTTTGTAAGTCTTATGTGCTTAAACTTGATGGTAAATATTTAAAATGTGCTGGAAGTCATAAACTGCCAGCACGCTTTAATTTGTAAATTTTACGTATACATGATAACGCTTACAGTTATTTCAAATACAAGGTAAATGATTTAGTTTTCTTGTACTTTTACACGTTTCATTTATTTTATTATAGCCATTGAAACTTAGTTTGTCTATCGGATAAACTAAGTATTTTTACAAAATTGTTTGAAACTTATATACATACAATTAAAACTCATTTAAAAAATAAAACGGTCCCAAAGTTGGAGAACACTTTGGGACCTGTTTGATTATTTCATTAAAGCTTCTGCTAATTCAGTTAATATTTTTGCCTGTTGATCCGTAAAGTCTTTATTCGTTTTTGCTTTAACCTCATTGATAAAAGCATTTAGTTGTCCGTCTCTTGCACCTTTATTTCCTTGTTCATCAGCTGCTTTGGCTGCTTCTAGTTTCGTAATTAAAGAGTTTCCTTTATTACTTTTGTCTAGAGAATCTACTTTATTACTTTCAACGCCATATCCAGTCAGGAACAATTTAGTCAACTCTCCAAGACTGTCAAAGTTAACCATCACGTTGACCGTAACCGATTTCTTGGACATGTTACCAGCAACGTCCTCCCCTTCTGCCGTATACGTGTGGCTTCCTAGACCAAGCTCGTAAGCCGGTACTGAAACATCCTCACATGTAGATGAGGCGACTCCTGATAAGGCGTCTGCTGCTTGACAAGTGATACTAATATGTTGATCTACGGTAAATGTTGTTCCGTCCTCAATTGAGAAGGTGATTTCTGGAGCCGTTTGATCAATGTTAATCTCAATTGATTTCTTTTGTTCACTATTACCTGCTTGGTCCACACTCCAATATTCTAGAACATGTTTGCCATCTTCTGTTAGGGTAACAGTATTTCCTTCCTTTTCGGTAGAACCATTTAATGCATGATAGGTTGCTTTCATACCAGATTGATAATCATAACCAGTCAACTCCACCGTCACAGGGCTATGATACCAACCTTCCAGTATATCCCCTTTTAGCTCATATTCTGTATCTGGTGCATTTACATCTGGTATTTCTACTACATCGATGCTTGGTGCAGGTGGTTTCTCCATACCTGTTCCAAGGAAGAAGCTAGTATGCGGCGGCTGGTTATATCCGACGTTTTGCCACGCAATCGATAAACGGTACTGAGGATCATGCATTAAGGTGTAAATTCTATTTTCCGTTTCATCTGTTGTCATGTATACTCTTAAGGCACTGCTGTCATCTGTTCTCCAAATGATTTCTTCTCTCCAGTCACCTAACAAATCAGCCTGCAGGACCGGATTTCCTTTTGTACTGTTATTCGTTTGTGTTCCTTCTGCGGTAAGAATATTTACTAACTTA
>JAPSKD010000133.1 GCA_031177865.1 Bacillus sp. (in: firmicutes)
ATTATTGGTGGCAAAGTTTAAATTCGGATTACCTAAACTATTTACTATATTTAAAGCACCAGCATTGCGGTTACTCATCTCGCCATGTTGATCCGTTTCTCTTCCTTCTTCTTTCATATTACACCCTGTAACGAATCCAGCAATGCATAAGCAGGTCAATATGATTTTAAATTTTTTCATATGATTCCTCCTAAAATGAGTTCATGCTTACAATTACCTTTATCCCCTATTTTTATGTAGGGATTTGGAGGAATTTTTTAAAAAAAGCTTCCCGGAACGCCCGCGGAAAAGCAAAGCCTGAGTTGAAATCAACTGGCAAATGTAACAAAGTAAAAGAATAAAAAGAAACAATTTCAAACACACTAAACCATTGATGATTTTGTTTACAGGAGGCTTCTTATGGATAGTGTATTCGATTATGAAGATATTCAATTAATTCCGGCAAAAAGTGTAGTGAATAGCCGAACTGAATGTGATACAAGCGTTTCCTTTGGCGGCAGAATCTTTAAGCTGCCTGTCGTTCCTGCCAATATGCAGACCATCATTGACGACAAGATTGCGGTTTTCTTAGCGGAAAAAGGTTATTTTTATATCATGCATCGTTTTGAACCGGAAAAACGGCTAAATTTTATTAAAGATATGCAATCACGCGGGTTATTCGCTTCTATTAGTGTTGGAGTCAAAGAGGAGGAATATCGTTTCATTGAACAGGTAGCAGAAGAACAGCTTTCTCCGGAATACATTACCATTGATATTGCACACGGTCATTCCAATGCCGTGATTAAGATGATCCAACATATTAAGCAGTACCTGCCTCAGAGTTTTGTGATTGCTGGTAATGTTGGAACTCCAGAGGCCGTTCGCGAGTTAGAACGAGCGGGTGCAGACGCAACAAAGGTTGGGATTGGACCTGGAAAGGTATGTATCACGAAGATTAAGACGGGTTTTGGAACGGGCGGCTGGCAATTAGCGGCTCTTCGCTGGTGTGCAAAGGCAGCAAGTAAGCCGATCATTGCTGACGGTGGGATTCGAACACATGGAGATATTGCAAAATCGATAAGATTTGGTGCATGTATGGTGATGATTGGTTCCTTATTTGCTGGTCATGAAGAATCTCCTGGCGAAACGATTGAGAAAGATGGGAAGCTCTTTAAAGAATACTTCGGCTCCGCGTCGGAATATCAAAAAGGAGAACGTAAAAACGTAGAAGGCAAGAAAATGCTGGTGGAACACAAAGGTTCATTAATCGATACACTTGTCGAAATGGAGCAAGATTTACAATCCTCTATTTCCTATGCTGGAGGAAAAGAATTAGACGCAATCCGTCATGTGGATTATGTTATTGTGAAAAATTCTATTTTTAACGGTGATAAGGTTTAATAAAAAGCTGAGCGGGGTTATCTCCGCTCAGCTTTTGCTTATTTTCTCAACCAATCCCCGTTACTTCCCCATTTGGCTTATAAAATCAGTAATATCGTTCCAATCGTTATGACAATACCGCCGATTATCGTATGTTTGGCTGCTTTTTCTTTTAAAATGCTAAAACTCAATATCATCGTGATGACGACGCTAAATTTGTCAATGGGAGCGACGACTGAAACTTTCCCCATCGCAAGTGCAGCAAAATAGCATAGCCAAGATAAACCAGTAGCCACACCAGATAGGACTAAAAAGAGGTACCCTTTTTTCGAAATGTCTTTCAACTTCTTATGAGTTCCTTGGAAAAATACAATCGCCCAGGCAAATATCAGGATTACTATCGTGCGTAGAAAAGTGGCCACATTGGAATCGACATCTTCCATTCCGACTTTTGCCAGTATCGATGTTAAGGCTGCAAATACAGCCGCTAAAATGGCATACACAATATACCGTTGCGACCCTGAGAAGCGTTTCTTTTCTTCATTTTTCCCAATCAAAATAAACGTTCCAATTGCTATGATTGCCCCTCCAGCCATAATCAAAGGTTCTGCCGGCTCTCCTAAGACCAGGATTGAAAAAATAATCGTAAGCACTACACTCGATTTATCAATCGGTACAACTTTGGAAACATCACCAATGGCGAGTGCTTTAAAGAAAAATAACCATGAAAAGCCCGTGGCAAAACCAGATAACAGAATAAACCATAATGCGTTAGTTGAAATCTGAGAAATCGCCTCAATCTTGCCCGTTATCATTACCATGATAAAAGCCATGATTAATACCACAATTGTCCGAACTGCAGTCGCAAGGTTGGAATTTACATTTTCAATTCCTACTTTTGCTAAAATCGCTGTAAATGAAGCAAATAATGCCGCCAATAATGCTAAAATGATACTCATTTTACACCTGCTTTTTTCTATATTTAGATGTTTTGTTATGAAGATTTCTATACTTCCAATGATAAAGGAAGTTGTTATTGGAGAGGAAGCATGAGTAAGGTCAATTTTTCCTAGCTCAACTTTTTTGTCGGGATATAAATGAAATATTTTTATCATTGCTGAATATATATATTTTAAAACCAATTTTCACTGGAAAGGGGAGTCTCGTCTTATGGATATCTGTATTTCTTGTGGAAACGAATTATCTCTCCCAGAGAGAAATCGAAGTGAATGCTGGGATTGCAGGGATACGACAACCGAAGCCTATACAGAAGATGAATAAAGTAAGGTACTGATTTTAGTCTAGATAATCGAAATTATAGCAAATTATAAGAGACACCCTATCACATGGATACGGTGTCTCTTCCTTTTTTATTCCTTAACCCATGAAAGTCCAAGTGTTCCCACTCCGGTATGCACACCTGCAACCGTAATGAGCATTAACTTTTCTGTTTCGATAGTTGGGAATGTTTCATTTATGATTTTTTCAAGACCATTTGCCTTTTCTTGGTCGTTCGCATGGACAATAGCCACTTTCTGAACTGTTTTTGTTTCTAAGTCTTCCTTTAAATGATTTACCAGCCAAGCAAGCGCCTTCTTTTCAGTTCGTACTTTATCCTTAATCATTGCGGCTCCATCCTCAATGGATAAAATCGGCTTTATATTAAATAGTGAGGCCAGTATTTTTTGACTTCCAGATACCCTGCCGCTTTTATGAAGCTGATCCAAGTTGGATGGTACCAAAAATAATCGAGTGTGTTCGCGTAAATTGTTTAATTGGTCAACCACTTCTCCAATTTCAAGGCCCTGCTCAACTAGGTCTATTCCCCTTTGCACTAGGAAGGATAAAGGAAAGGAACCGGTACGTGAATCGATGGCAAACAATTTAAATCCAGCCATTTCCGCTGCCATAAGAGAGGTTTGATACGTTCCAGTTAAGGTACTGGAAGCATGAATGGCTACACCAAAGTCATACTCTTCTTTTAACCTTTCATAAAGTTCGACGATGTCTCCGATATTTGGCTGAGATGATTGGAATTTCCCTTCCCCATTTTTCATTCGAGTATAAAAATCTTCCTCGGTGATATCAATTGTTTCTTTGTAAAATTTATCGTTAATGACAACATGTAAAGGAATAACATGTATGTGATGCTTTTCAATAAACTCTTTGCTAAGAGAAGCAGTTGTGTCTGTAATCCATGCAATTTTTAGCTTGTTCATTTTATCACTTTCTTTCAATAAATTTCTCTTAATCTATATAGGAGTACCTTAAAATAGTAGTATCGTAACGAGGTTAACATTACAAAAATGAATAATTTCTCACAAGTTATATTTGTCATATAAGACAAAGTTTTTCGAGCCTGGTGAGTAAGATTGTCACCGCTTAGACAAAACTAAAACAAAATTAACCTGTTTGAATCTAAATAGTGGTATAGTAAGAGAAAGTATTTTTACTATTTCAAAAATATAATTATTAAAGGTTTCGACATATTCAGTTTAGAATGATTGAATTGTGTTTAAAACTGAATCTATTATTAAAAATGAGGTGTGAGCATGAAACAGGAGATTTCATTTATTCCAAGAGAACAATTAAAAACAAAGCCTGATACCGCTTCACTAGGTTTCGGTCAGTACTTCAGTGATTACATGTTTGAAATGGATTATCATAGTGACCTAGGCTGGTTTAATCCAAGGATTACTCCTTATGAGCCATTAACGCTCGAACCTTCAGCAATGGTTTTACACTATGGACAAGCTATCTTTGAAGGAATGAAAGCATATAAAACGAAGGATGGATCTATCCAGCTCTTCCGTCCAGAGAAAAACATGAAGCGTTTAAACGAATCATGTGATAGGCTATGCATTCCCCAAATTGATGAGGAGTTTTTATTAGAAGGTATTAAACAATTGATTACCACAGAAAAAGACTGGGTTCCAGATGGTGAAGGGACATCTCTTTATATTCGTCCTTTTATTTTCTCAACAGAGGCTTATCTTGGTGTACGCCCTGCCAATCAATATAAATTGTTAGTCATTCTCTCCCCGTCCGGAGCCTATTATGGCAGCCAATTAAGTCCTGTTAAAATTTATGTGGAAGAGCAATACGTTCGTGCGGTAATTGGCGGAGTGGGCCATGTAAAGACAGCAGGCAACTATGCTGCCAGCTTGAAAGCACAAAAAAAGGCAGATGCAGGAGGCTATGCCCAAATTCTTTGGCTCGATGCGAAAGAGAATAAATATGTGGAAGAAGTCGGCAGCATGAATATCTTCTTTAAGATTAATGGCGAAGTGGTAACACCTAGGTTAAATGGCAGTATTTTGCCAGGTGTCACCCGTGATTCAGTTATTCAATTGCTAAAATATTGGAATATTCCTGTACGCGAAGAGAAAATATCCATCGAAGAGGTATTTGCTGCACACAAGCGCGGTGAACTCGAGGAGGTTTTTGGAGCAGGAACCGCTGCTGTTATTTCACCTGTTGGTGAACTAACTTGGAAAGACCAATCTATCATCATCAATAACAATAATATCGGTCAGCTGTCTCAAGATATTTATAATGAAATGACAGGGATACAACTTGGGAAGAAAGAAGATCCATTTAATTGGACAGTGAAAGTTGCTCAGGTTGAAGCATAAACTATGGAAGATCCAGTTGAGCTGGATCTTTTTTTGTATTGAAAGACTTTTTACGTATAGAACTACATAAGGATATACAAAATTAGGAAGTCAACTTTTTGAAACAATGATTCTATTTTTCTCGTCTTTACTAATGCAGGATTTTTGACAAGAAGGGATTTGCGATTTTGAAACTTAACTGGAAAGGCAGAGTACTATTTTCATTCATTATTGGCCTTATTATTTTATTCTTTGTACAAAACCCTATTGGCACCAGCTTACTAAATCGATTCAATATAGGTGGTTCTGCTCCGATGCCAACGGAACTTCATCCAGTAGTGAGAGAGAGGAGCAATCAATTAATCCAACAAGCAGCTGATAAAGGGATTGTGATTGTGATTACGGATGAATTCCGTAGTGCTGAAGACCAAGATCGGCTTTATGAGCAAGGCCGGACCGTGGCTGGAAATATTGTAACCAATGCAAGAGGAGGAGAATCCTTTCATAACTTTGGGCTGGCCATCGATTTTGCTATAAAAACCCCCTCAGCAGATATTATTTGGGATATGCAATATGATGGCAATCAAAATGGAACAGCAGATTGGAACGAAGTTGTAGAAATGGCAAAGGCCCTAGGCTTTGAATGGGGTGGCGATTGGGCTCAATTTAAAGATTATCCCCATTTACAAATGAACTTTGGCTTAACACTAGCAGACCTGCAAAATGGAAAAAGACCGGAAGATTTATCCCTAACAGCGGATACTGATGAAATAAAATAGTAGCGAAAAATCAGAACTGTCCGCCTGAGGCGGACAGTGTCCACGGGCGGTGCCTGTCACCGCAGTCCTTCGGTGACAGGCACCTTTGCTCTTGAATTTCATAGAATTTTCTGGTATATTTATTAATAATTAAATATTTTCTTACTTCATTACCTTTTGAAGTGAGGATAGAGGTGCAAAAACCATTAGTACGCAATAGGAGGATAATGAGGTCCTATGATGATTGTGGAAAGGGGAATTTGCCGAAGCGGATAGAATCTCATTTGTCTAGACCGCTGGTTCTGCTGTTGAATAAATACAGAACTGTCATATAGGTGACTATATGGAGGGCTATCTTACGCAAAGGAACGATTTTAAATTATGTTTCTACTGCAGCAGCGAGCCTTCGTTGCTGCTTTTTTGCGTTTACTTTTGATTGACCTGAACTACCTCTAATTTTTCTAAAAAATTATGTAAAGGGTGAGCTTGATGAATTTTGGCCAAGTTTTAACAGCTATGGTAACGCCATTTGATCAACATGGAGAGATTGACTATTACGCAACTAGAACACTAGTAAATTACTTAATTGCTAATGGTACTGATGGATTAGTAGTTGCAGGAACCACTGGAGAATCTCCGACATTAACAACAGAGGAAAAAATAGCGTTATTTAAATTCGTCGTCGAGGTTTCAGCCGGCAGAGTGCCTGTCATTGCTGGAACTGGCTCAAATAACACGAGAGCTTCTATCAGCTTAACGAAACAGGCGGAAGAAGCAGGCGTTGATGGGATTATGCTCGTAGCACCATACTATAATAAGCCATCTCAAGAAGGATTATTTCAGCACTTTAAAGCCATTGCGGAAGCTACTTCCTTACCAGTAATGCTTTATAATATTCCCGGACGCTGTGCCGTCAACATCTCCGTAGAGACCATTGTCCGCCTCTCTGAAATTAGTAATATTGTGGCAGTAAAAGAAGCAAGCGGCAATCTAGACGCCATGGCAGAAATCATTAGCCGTACTCCAGATACATTTACCTTGTACAGCGGTGATGATGGACTAACTATACCAGTTCTAGCTATCGGCGGTGCAGGAGTTGTTTCCGTTGCTTCGCATGTCATTGGCAATCAAATGCAGGAAATGGTCACACTGTTTAAAAATGGGCGTGTTCAAGAAGCAGCTGTTTTACATCGCAGCCTTCTGCCAATTATGAAAGCATTATTTACGGCACCTAATCCTACCCCTGTAAAGGCCGCATTAAATATGCAAGGTGTCCAGGTTGGAGATGTCCGCCTGCCAATGATTCCTTTAAATGATGAAGAAAAAAGTGCGCTGCAAAAAGTCCTGCCAATTAACTCGTTGGTATAATCTGATTCTCATTCCTGTCCCTTCATGGGGCAGGTTCTTTTTTTCCTTAAAATTTACTACTCAAATATTCACAAATATTACAATTCTCATTATAATCCTCTTCCCTATTAAATTGTATAATACGAATTGTTACGTCCCTATTCCCCTGATTTACCCTCTCTAATTGCTTCCAAAAAAACTCTGAAAGCAGGTCGATTTATGAAAAACAGTAAAAAGAAAAATTCTAGTGGTAAAAACATGCCGGAAATAAAAGCATGGGCGATTCCTATAACGACTCCACAAGAAAGAAAGAACGTATTTATGGACTTAGCGATAAGTTCTGAATTTGGAATGAGGAATCGCGGTCTAGTCTTTTATTATGGGAAAGATTTAATTGCATATAAACGTGAAAAACCTTCTGACCAAAACTGCAACGAATTTCTCCGGGTACTTGCAAAATTTATGACCGATTGTTTAGAAGATGATTGTCCTTCCTCCTGGAATCTATGTGGGTCCTCATTCTGGGAAAAATTCATCTATTACTTTTATCCCCAAAACATAACCATCTCACCAACTATGAATGAAGCGGATAACTTCCTATTCCAATTGAAAAAGTTTGTTCGTTGGCTTGATAAACGAGTTGGCACTCATTACTACCCTATTATCGAAAAATACTCCACAGAAGCTGCTCCTAATTTAAAATCCTGTGAACAACTATTAAATGTCCTCTTTTTAAAACATTTTCCTCAAGCTTTTAGTCATAACTGGAATCCAGAACAAGACATAGAAAATCTAACTCGTAATGGCACCCAGTTTTTAACTACTCAGGAAGGTGTATTCGAGGTAACAAGTAAAATTGAAGATATCTCTGTATTAACTGATTTGAGTTCTCATCACACGTATTATGTAAAAGATTTGCCGTCCGATTATGTAGAACTAGGTATGATTTTAAGTGGTGTTATAGGTAGACGAAAAGGAGAAAAACATTGGAATTGGTATATTACGGTTGCCATTAATCCACAGCTGGCAAAAAATTATATTCCCACATTCCTTACCTGTTAATGAAAGGTTGAATCATTAAACATAATCTCTATTCCTACGCCCTAATCTGTTTGGAATTAAAACAGACAGGCTAAACTAATGGGTAGGTAAATTGGAATAGGGAGAGAATCAAATGACTAAAAGTCATGATGAGCGTTTGAACTACTTAGGACGAAATCTTTTGTCGGGTTGTTTATTAGGCATCGGTTTTGTCGCTTTTATCGATGAGGCTGTTTTCCATCAACTCCTGCATTGGCACCATTTTTATGATAAGTCTACCCCTGATATGGGACTGGTATCAGATGGAATTTTTCATGCGTTTAGCTGGTTTTCAACGGTTGCAGGGGTATTTCTTGTCTCCGATCTCCGTCGAAGAAATGCTTGGTGGCCAAAGAGATGGTTTGGTGGATTCCTAGTTGGCGGTGGCGGGTTTAATTTATTCGATGGGACAATTCAACATAAATTAATGAGGATCCACCAAATTCGCTATAACGTGGAAATTGCGCCTTACGATTGGGTATGGAACATACTTGCCGCTATCATGCTAATTGCTGGGTTAATCATCATTTTTCGGACAGGCCGGGAATCAAAAGTGATGGAAGGAACAGTCTAAATGGTACATAACCATGTCCATCACGCAAGTGAGCTGCCAAACGAACTTCTTTTGGCTCTCCCCTTTGTCCTGGCTGTCCTGATTTACCTCCTATTAGGATTAGTCTCAAACCAACGTCATAAACGATGGCCGATTTATCGATACATATGCTGGGTATCCGGTGTTGTTTCTGCTGCTGTTGCACTAATAGGTCCTATCGCAGACCTTGCTCATGAAAATTTCACGGCACATATGGTTGGACATTTGTTCCTTGGAATGCTAGCTCCTCTTCTTCTAGTACTTGCTGCTCCAATGACTCTTCTAATGAGAACACTAAGTATTGGACACGCTAGAAAACTATCTCGCGTGTTAAAGAGTTTCCCAGTTAGCATTTATTGTCATCCGGTTGTCGCCTCCATACTCAATATTGGAGGCTTATGGGTATTATATACGACAGAACTGTACTCGGCGATGCAGCATTATGCCCTTCTTCATATGATCGTTCATCTGCATGTATTCTTAGCAGGATATCTCTATACCAATTCGATTATCTATATTGATCCGACTCCCCACCGGTATAGTTTTATTTTTCGCGCCATCGTGTTGATTCTATCTTTAGCCGCCCATGGAGTCCTATCAAAGTACATTTATGCTTATCCACCCTCTGGTGTACCGATTGGACAGGCTGAAATGGGAGGTATGATCATGTATTACGGCGGGGATATTATAGAAATTGGCCTAATAATCTTATTTTGCCGACAATGGTATAAAACTGCACGACCACGAACCACTGTGTCGATAAGTTAATAAACACCAAAAAAACCTGTATGGATGAAAAAGTTAACATCTATACAGGTTTTTGATTTACTCATTTATAAATTTTACCCAACTTGTCTATCATGATAAATAATAAAGGATGGAGGCTAACGAGAAACCATCCCAAATACCTCATGCCCTGCATAAGTTTAGCTCTACGAAAATATGATTAAACTAAGTATCCTAAAAAAGGAGTTGTTTAAATGGAAATCTTTAATAAAATCGCTCTATTTTTTGTCGTTTTATACTCTGTCGTCATTATCTTAAATACTTATTTAGGAGAAACTGAACGGGTACAATCCAATGTTATTTACTTTTTAATGAATGGATTTGCATATATTGTATCGGCAATGGATATTGAAAAAAGAAAAGTGGAGCTATCGAAGTCATAATATTTCTGAACTATTAGTAAGTTAATTAAACGTTTGATTAGTTCCTATACATCCGTTGAAAATCCTTTTAAATTATGGGCTCAACTCATGTAATCAAACGTTTGATTAGTTTTTGTTTCAGCTATTTGCTTCAGTTCTATGGCACGGGTAACAATAAATTTTTCCATATGTTTGGCTAAAAACAATTTATCAATTAAGACTCCAATGGGACTGAACGGTGACTTATATTGAAAATGATCAATCATTGTCGTCCCCTCTTCTTCTTCAATGAATTGGTGTATATGTATGAAAGACCTAAATGGACCCTTTACCATTTTTTCTACAAAACTATAAGGCTTCTCCATAAAAATTACCCTCGTGGTTACCCTTTGTTTAATCCCAAAGTGTACAGACTCCCAATTTACACAATTACCTTCCTCCAGCAACCCCTTTGTCACACCTCCGACAGCCTTTCCCTTTGTTTTCAAGGCTGGTTGTGTATGAACTCCGACATCTCTGGCTAAGTCAAAACAAATATCAATAGGCGCCTTAATAAATTGCTTGTGCTCAATAAGGGGCATTTCTAACTACTCCATTCATGATTCATTAAAGGCTTTTCCAACTGACAATATACTCAGTGTGCTCATTTGGGAGTTGTATAGTTGGATTTGTAACAGACCAACGACCTTTAATATCTAATTCCTTACAGGCCATTTCAAACTGACACATGGCAATCCCCATATCTAAAAGCTGCATGTCATATCCAAGTTTTGAACTGTAATTTGGTGTATGCTCAATGTAAAAATGACAAACCTTTCTATCGCTAGACAATAGTAGTCTCCAAGGCTGTTTATTGGATGCAGAGGGTCCAATCCTAACCATTTCAATTGGTATTTCAAGTGATCCTGCATTTTCTTGGTTCAATGGCACTTCAAATGTTGAATCATAAAATAGCTTATCCCATGGCTTTTTGTTATCAGCTTTTACAACGTACCGGAGTGCCTTATCGAATACTCGTTGTTTTTGGTTCGAGTAGCCAATTGGTGTTATGCAGGGGATAAAATTTCCTTCTTCCAGCTCGATTTCCTGTTCAAACGAATTTCGGTTGAACGTGCCTCCCATCCAGCAGGTACCCAACTCTAAATCCGTTAACCATAATACAAGTTTTTGAAATGTATAAGCAAACTCAACTAGGGAGTATTTACTGTTTTGTGCTACACCTGCCAAATATGCCTGTGGATTTTTAATAAATCCGTATGTGCCTAGCTTAATTCCTTTATCACTTACATTATTGGTAACTTGTATGAACTCGATTCTGCCCTTACTTCCAAATGGTCCAACTAAGTTCTCTTCATTACTTATGTATTCCTTTATTCTTTTAACATGGGACTCATCAATATTTTTAGTATCAAAGTTTCTAACTGATTGTCGTTTCTGCATGGTTTCTATGATTGCCCTTTTAAAAATCATATAATCCCCCTTTCTTTAAACACATTTATTAGTGTCAATTCCTAACAAACTACTTGGTATCCCACTTCTTATTGTAACCATTCACAATCTACTCCTACAATTAAAACATTGTCTTTTAGACTTTCGAAAAACAAGTGCAATGGTCATGATTATTGGCTAATCGTTACCTTTAATTCGAATAATTGACGACTTCGGTAACGATTAGAGGTTAATCGTTACCCTTAACTCGATTAATTGAAAACTTCGGTAATGATTAGGTTACTGGTTACCTTTACCTTGAATAATTGACGATTTCGGTAACGTTTAGAGATCCAAATAAAAAAGCAAAAAAAGAGTGATTACTATTAATAGTAATCACTCTTCTAAAAATATTTATGGGCCTAAATGGACTCGAACCATCGACCTCACGCTTATCAGGCGTGCGCTCTAACCAGCTGAGCTATAGGCCCTTAATTGGAGCGGGTGATGAGAATCGAACTCACAACATCAGCTTGGAAGGCTGAGGTTTTACCACTAAACTACACCCGCAAAAAAAGATAAAATGGCTGGGCTAGCTGGATTTGAACCAACGCATGTCGCAGTCAAAGTGCGATGCCTTACCGCTTGGCTATAGCCCAATATTAGATAAATAAAATGGGGCGGCTGATGGGAATCGAACCCACGAATGCCTGAACCACAATCAGGTGCGTTAACCACTTCGCCACAACCGCCAAAATTATATAGTTGAGGTTTGAACCTTGAAATTTAATTGGTTGCGGGGACAGGATTTGAACCTGCGACCTTCGGGTTATGAGCCCGACGAGCTACCAGACTGCTCCACCCCGCGATAGTAAAAATAATAAAATTTGATTATGCTCTTTGCTTGAAAGACCGCCCCGATCTCAGAAAGTCTATCCAAGAAGCAGATCAATCGGTGCGCTGTAGATCATTCGAAGAAGCTTATTCGAACGTGCTCCACCCCGCGACAATAATAATGAAAAACAAATAATATTTATGGTGGAGGATGACGGGATCGAACCGCCGACCCTCTGCTTGTAAGGCAGATGCTCTCCCAGCTGAGCTAATCCTCCATAGTATGGATAGTTATTTTTCGCTGTCGCGAAAAAAACTTTGGTGACCCCTACGGGATTCGAACCCGTGTTACCGCCGTGAAAGGGCGGTGTCTTAACCGCTTGACCAAGGGGCCATTCAATAATTCACAAAATAAAAGCCCCAAAGGGGCAATGCCTGGCAACGTCCTACTCTCACAGGGACTTTCGTCCCAACTACCATCGGCGCTGAGAAGCTTAACTTCCGTGTTCGGTATGGGAACGGGTGTGACCTTCTCGCCATTGCTG
>JAPSKD010000134.1 GCA_031177865.1 Bacillus sp. (in: firmicutes)
ACTGCGTAAATCGCAACCTCACTATCTCCTAGCCAGGAACGAGCCCATTCCGCCTGCCCAATGGCTTTCAATGCACCATTGACTAAACCTACCTCCGGATTATATAGCAACTGCCATAATAAGCCTAATACAGCTATGGAAATAACAGAGGGAATAAAGAAGACTGTTCGGAAAAATGGCTGAAACCTTCTAATCAATTTATCTTCTAATATCGCGGCAATAATTAACCCGCCGCCTACTTGAAACACTAGCGAAATAATGGCGTAGAGTGAATTGTTTTTCAACGCAGTATAAAAAACAGGATCCTTAAACAGCCTAATATAATACTCCAAACCAACAAATGTTCTTCCTGCATCAAAGGAATTCCATCTAAATAAACTATTATAAAGATTTAATACAATCGGAAGAAATACCAAAGATAGGATTAGAAATAGTGCTGGCAATATATACAGTAATGCAGTGCGTCTATTTCGAAATGTTCTTGTCATACCTTCTCCCTCCTTAGAGGGGGTACGCAGGCTGTCCCGCCTACCCTTTCTCTTTCATTTATTGTCTTCCACTTTTGTTATTCCACTTCACTTTGTACCTGCTTCGCTACATCTTGAACCTCTTTAATAATGGCATCAGGAGATTTCGATCCATCGAGAAGCAGCTGGATATTTGATAAATACACATCTGCTACTTTTGCGTGTACATCTGTATCAAGCCATTCTGCCATACCTTCTGATTGTTTCATGAAATCTACACCTTCTGCTACTTCTTTTAAAGCAGTGTCTGGGTTTGTTGCCCCATCAATAGGGCTCGGCCAGCCAATTTGTTCCACAAGTTTTAAAGCGCTTTCTTTGCTTGTGAGGAATTTTAAGAATTTAATCGCTTCTTCAGGGTATTTAGTTTTGGAGGATACGATAAATCCATCTGGCGCACCTGTAATATAGTTTTGGCTGCCATTGCCATCTTCAATGGATGGCATTGGAAAGAAGCCCCAATTCCCTTTCATGTTTTTATCCGCATCCGCGAATTCCTCTAACTCTACATAGAATATAGCCCCTTTTCCTGCAAAAAATAATTGCTTTGCCATATCATGGGAACTAGAGTTAGCATCTTTCATAAAATATCCTTTCTTATTTAAATCTGCGAACATTTCCATTGCCTTTATATAACCTGGATCGGTGAATTCTCCAGAACCGGGATCATAGTCTTTCATTCTTACATCCTGTGAAACCATCTTTTGGTTCAAGCCTGTTAAGTAGTGTATCGCTGCCCATGGGCCTTGATTTCCGAGAATAATCGGAGTTTCGGCGCCATTTTTCAACGTTTCCAAAACATCTAAAAATTCTTCCCACGTTTTAGGGGCTACGAGGTTATATTTTTCAAAGATTTCCTTGTTGTAGATGAAGAATTTCCCGTTAAATCGTAATGGAATACCGTGATTTTTACCATCTGACGAGAATGGCTGAAGAGAAGCAGGGATAAAGCTATCCTTCCATGCTGCATCTTCATTCAGGTAAGGTGTTAAATCCAAGGCTGCATCGGCTCGGACAAATTTTCGGGCGAACTCTCCGGACCAAGAAAATATAATATCCGGAACTTCATTTCCGCCCAGAATTACACGTAGCTTATCTTTAATAGGTTCGTCTGCAACCGCTTCCATTTTAATCTTTATATTAGGGTTTTGTTTCTCAAATTCTTTTACCACTTCTTCAAAATAGGGAGCAAATTCTGGTTGAGGCCACTTATGCAAAAACTTTAACACAACTTTTCCAGATTCTTCTTCATTCGTGGATGAAGAGCTGGAACATCCAGCCACAAAAAGAGAAAGTACCAACATTGCCACTAACAAAAGTTTCGCTTTTATTTTCATTCCATTAACCCTCCTTATTTTTTCATAGAATGTTTGATAAAAAAATTCTAGTAATTACTCCACCCCCGGATATTTATATTTAAAATTTCTTTTCCTCTAGTAAAAGGAAATTAAAATGGGATACCGTAACCAAAAGCACCATCAACCAGGCAGGTTTTCGCTGCGAACTTCGCGCCTTCTTCTAGGCTGCTTATTAGGAGGAGAGCGTGATCTCCCTCTGGATTTTCCTTTTTCCCTGCAAGATAATGCAGAATAAACTTTGTAAAAAAGGAATCCCCAGCACCAAGTGTATCCACAGGCTGTATAAAGTGCGGCTTTTGCCGGTAATAGGCTGAGCCGTCATAAACAAGAGCACCCTTTGAACCCATTGTCCCTATCACCAATTTGCTGCCATAGGAATAAACCTGTTTTAATAGATTTTCTACTGCCTCTTCATCCAACTGACCGCAGGATAAAAGACTAATATCAATATATTGACAATTCTTTTTTAACAGGCCATCGTTATAATCGCTAGAAAAATCATACGACACCATTAGCCCCAATTCTTTTAACTTATGTAACTCTGAATCCATATCACTATAGATGCTGCTGTGGGCAATTTCAAAGGTTTTAATATATTCCAGGTCTTCCTGGGTCAAAACAAGCGGATTGTCCTTTTGAACTCCCCCCTCATTCCCCCCAATAAAAACTCTGTCACCATCCACTAAATCTACTGCTGCAAATCCATTTTCACCCTCGTAGTGACGGCTATGAGAAATATCTACTTCCAACTTTTTTAACGTCTCCACTATATGTTCTGCTGCACGGTCATTTCCGAACACACCCATATAGGCTGAATCCATCCCCAACTGCTTTGCATAAACGGCAAAGTTTAAGGCATTCCCGCCTGGGTACATCGTTTTTTTATACAAATATTTATCTACTACATTATCGCCAACTCCAATTACCCTCATTATTTCCCCTCCAGTTTTTAAATTTGGTATATACCATTTTCTGTAATTTGGTATATACCATTTTATTTAAATCTGAAATAAATATTATTTCAGATTTAATTCAGAATAAAATTTAACAATGTCACTTCTTGTTAATGAGGTGGAGAATTCAATTTCTTTATTATTTTTATCAAATGCTACGGTTTCCTGAAAAATACATGGACTCTCAGATCGAATTCTTAACAGTTTGCTTTCAGTCTCATCTGAAAAAGTAACCTGCATAAATTCAGTAGCCTTTACAAGGACGACTCCATATTCTTTTTCTAAAATTTCATATAACGAGTCATTATCTTTTATTATTTTTGATAGACCTGGGCTGTATTTTTTTGGAATAAACGATTCTTCAATAGAAATAGGGGTCTCATTCACAAAACGCAGACGTTTAAGGGCTATTACTATCTCTCCCTGGGACAAAAGAAGTTTTTGTGCTAGTTTGTGTGTTGTTTCCATCTCATTTATAGATAATATTTGTGTACTGGGAGTTAATCCTTTATTTAACATGTTTTTTGTAAAACTGTTAAAGGTAACAAAGTCCATGGTAATTTTGTTATTAGTAATGAAAGTACCTGCGCCAACTCGCCGTTCAACTACCCCTTCTCTTTCTAATACCGTCAGGGTGTGCCTGGCCGTCATACGGCTGATTTTATACTGCTCGGCCATTTCCCTTTCAGATGGCAGCTTATCCCCGTGCTTGAGCCTGCCGCTCTCAATATCTTCGAGTATTTTATTTCTTAATTGTTTATAAAAAGGGACTGTCTCCTCATCTCTTATCATTCTATTCATCTTCCATTTCTCCTAATGATTTCTATAAACCTTATCATTCACCTGTGTATTATTTTACCAAAATCAAATTTAAATCTCCATATGGTATATACCATTTAAAATTGATTTAAACTATAAAAAACACAAATGAAAGAGATAAATAGTATATCTATAAACCTGGAAATAAAGCGTTTTCAAAATATGATTGATAAAAGAAAGGGAAGTACATTCGATGTATTTAGATTAATTTAAATATTCAGACTTGTCAATAATTTTTAACTTATATTTTTAAAATATTTTTTTGAAAATTATATTATATAAAATAATAACACTAAGGTTTTACCCTAGTGCTTTTTTGACTTCAAAGAAACCCAAGAGAAATTTATCCTAGAAGTCATTGATCTCACGAAAACACATATTTACACATTTAAATATATTGGAAATGACTAATCTCTGTTGTAATACACCAAATTACTTAGTGTTATCATAATTGAACCATAAGAACAGTTCCTCTGGCGTTTCAAAAGCCTTTCTAAACAAAAAATACTCACAAAAAGCATTTGTGAGCAATTAACATTCTTTTATCACTATTATTCTTAACCTTACGTCACTTAACCAAAAGATACCTCAACTGTTCCTAACTGGCTAAACTCGGCTGTAAAGACATCTCCCTTTTCGGCTGCAACAGCCGCAGATAGGGCTCCAGATAAAATGACTTCCCCAGCTTTTAACGTAACATCGTATTCTGCTAGCTTATTGGCCAGCCATGCAACACATGTTGCTGGATGACCTAATACATCAGCTCCTGTCCCTTTATTCATGTACGCACCATTTTTATACAGACTCATTTCGATTTTCGTTAAATCCATTCCCTTTAGATCGAACCTTTGACTTCCTAGAGCGAAAAGTCCACAAGAAGCATTGTCCGCAACTGTATCTTCTAATTTAATTTTCCAATCCGTAATACGGCTGTCAACAATCTCAATAGAAGGAACAATATATTCTGTTGCCTCTAGGACATCTTCTACTGTTACAGCTGGCCCAATTAAATCCTTTTTCAACACAAAAGCAAGCTCGCCCTCTACCTTAGGGTTAAAAAGGGTATCCATAGGTATGGTGCCACCATTCGGAACTTCCATACTATCCAACAAATGTCCGTAATCAGGCTGATCCACTCCTAATAGCTTCTGCATCGCAAACGAAGTTAGCCCGATTTTTTTCCCAACTATTTTTTGTCCATCCTTAACCTTCTGATTAATGCTTTTCATTTGAATTCGGTATGCAGCATGAATCGTGATATCAGGAAACAAATCCGTAAGCGGGGCAACAGACTTTTTGTTTTTTTCTGCTTGAAGTAAATGCTGATAGGCTTCAAGCACTTGATTCGTTCCTTGTATATTCATAAAAAAACTCCCTCGTTTGATCCTTTTCAGCCTTCATCCGCCGATTCCAGACTATAGTCAAGTTTCCTTCAATCCATATTGGAATCTGGTTTTTATTCGCCATCATTACGCTTTTCTCGTTTACAACCACTTCGGTCCGCATAGAGTGTCGCTTATTTTTTAATGTAACTTCATATCGTCCTGGAGCAGGAAGTGTATAGTTCGTATAGGGTGTTAAAACACATCCAGCACATGCACATTTTATTTCGTAAGATTGCCCGATAAGATTGGGAAGCTCCTCGACATTCCCTTCTAACAATTGTTGTCTGATACGAGTCGAACTAATTTTTTCCCCTTTATACTCCACTTTGTCGACGGTCGTTACATCAATCCAATCTCCGGAATCTTGTTTCAATGTTTCCATATTCCCTGCACCAAGGCTGCCATACGAAAAGTCATATCCTGCTACTGCATGAATAACACCCAGTTTGATAAGGTATTCCTGAACAAATGCTTGAGGTGACAACCCTGCAAAGTCTTTATCGAACTCCACAAGGTAAAAGGTATCAACACCTAGTTCACAAAGCCTTTTTTCTTTTTCGGCCTGCGGCATTAAATAGTGAAAACACGCCTTCCCCCCGATGACCGTTTTCGGGTGAGGAAAGAAACTCATGACTGAAAGTGAGACTTTTCTTTCCATTGCTTCCTGCAATGCGGATTGAATCACTTTTACATGCCCACGATGGAGACCGTCAAAACATCCAAGTGCCATAACATTTGAGCTTGCCATGTCCTGATAAGCAGCCAAATTCCCCTTATTCAAATAGATGGTTTCCATACAGTCTCCTTTCATGTTCCATTAATGAAGTCAGCTTATATCATCTAATGCACGATATTTTCCGTTAACGAAAACTAGAGGTTCCTTTTCTTCAAGGTGAATATCGGTTACTTTTCCAATAAACAACGTATGATCTCCTTCAACATGCTCCGTGGAAACTTCACAAGCCACCTGTGCACACGCGCCTGCTAATACTGGTTTGCCATCAAGACGATCAAAAACAACATCGCGTGGTTCCTTGATTTGTCCTGCAAAAATCATTGATAGCTCTTGTTGATCAGCAGCCAAAATATTCACGGTAAAGATCTTGCTTTCCTTGATTTTATTTAGAATTTTTGCTCTTTCTCCAATTGAAATCACAACAAGCTTAGGATCAAGGGAAACAGACATGAAGGCATTTGCCGTCATCCCATGTATTTCTCCATCAAGCTCTGTGGTAATCACGGTTACCCCTGTTGCGAATTTTCCCATTGCCGTTCGAAATTGACGATCATCCATTTCTGCGACCTCCCAAGATTAATTTAATAATAGTAGATATATAGAAATTACCCACTGCATATGGATTTAAGAAATTCTTCATTTAATAAATCTTAAAATATTCTCCACGAACGGCTCGGTTTTTTCGATTTGTGTCCAATGCCCGCACTCATTAAATACGTGTAGTTCTGCATGCGGAAGCAATTCAATAAGGCGGTAGCTTGTATCTTTAATTGGAATAACTCTGTCATTCAAGCCATGGAATAATAGTGTTTGGACATTAATGCTTTGGATTTGTTCATCACTTAACGCCAATTCGTCGAGTTTTTGCTGGCGAGGCTCTGGGAACATGGCCGAAAATGCCTCTTTCACCTCAGGCTCCATACTAGCTTCATAGCGAAGGCGGACTAATTCTTCATTCTTTGCTGCTTTTTCATCGTACGAGAATAATTCAATTAATTCTCGCATTGATTGCAAACTTGGCTCATACCCCCATACACGTTCTAACCCTTCTGAAATTTGGTGCTTGATGCCGACACTACCCATTAAAATTAATTTTTTCACCAGGTCCGGCCTTTGATAGGCAACATGAAGTGCTAAGGCGCCGCCCATGGAGTTTCCGACTAAGTGAACAGGCTCATCAGACACGGATTCAATAAAGCTAATTAAATGTTGTACCCACAATTCAACGGTATATTGATGATCGGGGAGTTTATCTGTTTTACCAAAACCAATAATATCTGGAGCCAATACATGGTAGGACTCGCTTAATAGCGGGATAATTAAGCGCCAGTTTACGAATGCAGATACACCAGGTCCTGACCCATGTATTAAAATAATTTTTTCTGCCCGTGATCCTTCTTCATGATAGTGTGTGTTTATGCCACTAATATCCATATATTTTGATTTAATCGTCATAACGCATTGCTCCTTCCATCTATTAAAAAAAGATAGAGGAAACTCTTGAAAGCTTCCTCTCGCTTTTAGTTTCCATTCATTGTGAGCTTGTACGTTAGCGGGACGTCCATGTTTCCCATTTCAACAAGCTCACCGTTAACGATTCACCAACGTTTATTTTATTGGTGCAACTTCCTTTTTCTTCACTGGTGTTCCATATTCAAAGAACTCTTGTGGTAAGTTAGAGCCATACCAAATAATTGCATGCTCTAAATCTTTCCCTTTCCATTCAACCGTTTTCCAGTCTGGGTCAAAAATTTGATAACCTGTGTCTCCGAATAATTCAACACGATTACCCCCAGGTTCGATTACATATAGGAAGTAAGCCTGAGAAACACCATGCTTGCCAGGACCTGCTTCAATTTTATAGCCGTGCTCCACCAATAATTCACTGACATCCATTAAATGTTGAGGATACCCGTACCAGTAGCAAATATGGTGCAATCTTCCCTTTTCAGCTAACGCGTCTCCCATAATGGCAACTTCATGCACTAATGAGTTTGAACTTAACCATGCTGCTACATCTGTATTATCATCATTTAGAATACGTTCGCGCACTTTAAATCCAAGAGCATTTTCTAAAAACTCAACGTTTTTATTTGTTTCTTTTGCCAGTACATTCACATGGTCTAAGCGACGTACTGGTACACCGCGACGCGGTCGTTTTTGCGGACGACTTAGAAGTGGTGTTGCTTGCTCTTCAGTCGGTTTGAAATATTCAACCTCCCAAAGAATTTCCATTTTGTGCCCATCTGGTGTTGTAAATTGATAGGCTGGTCCATGACCGATATCGCCTTCAATCCACCCGATTCCATAACCTGTCGCTTCAATTTCTCGTACACGACGCTCTAAAGCTTGTGGAGAAGTGGCACGCCAAGCAACATGCCCAAGGCCTGCTTCACCATTTTGGGTAATGATCAATGTATGATGATAAAAATCCTCGTAAGCACGCATATAAACAGAATCACCTTGACGGTGCGATTCTTCCATCCCTAAAATTTCTTTAAAAAACCAAACAGACTCTTCTACTTTCGGACTATAAATTTCAATATGTGCCAGATGTGCGACATCAAAAATAGGTTCTTTTATCATTTCCATTCCCTCCAAAGTTTAATTTACCAAATTGGGTTTCCTTTAAAGCCAAAGATGGACTTGCCGTATGAAGCCATTGCGTCTTCGTAATGGTGCGTCGGATGAGAAGCCGCTGTCATAAGGTCACGTACAAACAATTCAGTTGGCTGCCCTTTAAATACCGAGTTTCCACCTAATGTAAGCAAAATACGGAGCGCCATCTCTGAAGACGTCTTCGCTATATGCCCACGGATCCCGAACAATTTTTCACGTTCTTCTTCATCCAATGTTGTCATGCCATTTTGCTCGTAATACGTTAACTTCTCACAATATTCATTTGCTAAGCCTTTTAAAGAACTTAATTGTAGCTTTAATTCGGCCAGTACGCGCTGGCTGCTTGCTGCTTCTTTTTCATTTGCATTGTTGTTGAAAACGCGAATCCTGTTTTCTGTTTTTTCTTGGAAGATTTCAATCAATCGTTCAACGCCGCCAATCTGAATAAATTGGAAACCCATTAAAAACCATGGGATATAGGGAACATTGAAAATTTGATAGTCCTGTTCATAATTGCCATCTACTGCAGCGGCACCGTTAATGACACGAGTTGCATGGAAAATGCGATTCGGCGGAATGTAAACGTTGTCAACTTTTACCGCGTTACTTCCTGAGCCGCGCAAGCCCATGGCATCCCAGTTATGGATAATTTCCGCTTCCTCCTTATTCAAAATAAACATGCAATATTCCGGCTCTGTGCCATCCTTTAACTTGGCAATTGCTCCTAAACCAATCCAATCACTCCAAAGCACGCCACTGCAGAAGTTCCATTGACCTGAAAGGCGATAGCCTTCGCCATCATCGGTTACTTTTCCGACAGGAGCAAATACGTCTGCCATTAATCCACCATGATTGTATAATTCATCACGGCTTTCTTTTGGCAAAAAAGCAACCCAGGTTTCATGAATCACAAAGAAGTAACTTAACCAGGCAGCAGCGACGCTATGATTGGCGATTGTGCGGATGATTTCACCAAACGTAAAATAATCCAAATATTGACCACCATAAGCTTTCGGCCGCATAAGTTCATGAAAACCAGCTTCTTTAATTTTTGCAACCACTTCATCTGGAAGCTTTGAATCTTGATCTGCCTTTAAAGCGTATTTTTCAGCTAATAATCCTACCTCCTTTGCCTTCATAAGAAGTTCTTCTTTGTTAGGAGTTCTTTTAACTTCTAATAGATTCACCGCCATATACCTTCCTCCTCTAAAGTAAACGTTTTCAAATCTTATAAAACACTTGCTTCTGAATTGAATTATAGTATTTAGAATATTTTAAATATACCTACATTAAATATTGAATTTAGATTGTTTTTGACACGTTTCCTATTAAATATTTTCTTTATATAGTTAATAGGATTGTGTAAATCCATTACAAAAGAAGAGAGTTAGCTAGATTGTTATTGTAAAATGATAAAGCAAATGAACTTTTTTCGTCTTAACAACGAAAAAACCCTGTCCAGTATGTGGACAAGGCTTCATCGCTAAATCTTAATTTTTCCTTTAGCTTTTAAAATATTGATAGCTAGATAAAGTGTGAAGGCATATTGTGTGTCATTAAGATCATGTTCTAAAATCTCGCTAATTTTGGCCAACCGATAGCGTAATCCGCTAATCGACATGGATAATTCCTTCGCCGTATTGTTAATACTGCTTCCATTATCTATATAAGTAAATAACGTTTTGATTAATTCAAATTCATCGCTATCTGCTTCTAATAACCTGCCAATATGTTGATTCACAAACCGTTCAATCAATACATCATCCTGCAATTGGAATAAAACGCTTTCAATTCCTAGGTCTTCGAAGTAATATACATTTTTTCGATTGTTTGTTGTACGTAATGCCGCCAATGTTTCATTGTATAGCGTGACCGTTTGTGAAAATTCCTGGATGACAGAACTAACACCGACAGAAATCCTATATTTTGGGAAGCGCCGTGAACAATGTCTTAACAATTGATCAATAAACAAGGACTGTGATATATGCAGTCTTTCAAAAGTTGGATACTCAATTAATATGATGATTTTGTTGAGTTTTTGTGAAACGATAGAGTTGATCGAGCGTTCTTTCAAAAACAGATGAATATGACCAATCATTTCTTCATTAAACGCTATTTCATTTTCAATACTTGATCCCTTTACATATCGTTCAAACGTTAGCATCCAATAGGTCGAGGAAGGATTGAAATCTAAATAATAGGCGATTTTATACATTTCTTCCTTTTCTAATCGACCTTCCAAGATATCATTTAAAAAGCTCCGTTTAATCGTTTGCTCTGTATTAACCTTTATACTCTCATTGAATAGTATTAGCGAAGAAGTTATGGCTGCATTTTCAATAATCATATAATCAAGCTCATTAGGCTGGTTGTCTCCTGAATAAACGAATGAACAATAGCCTTTAATTTGTTGTCCATAATAAATGGGTGTGCGTAACAATGAAAGCTTTTCGGAATAACGTACAAATATAGTGTTCGAATCTCTAAATCTATTTAAAGTAAGCTGATCCAGAAGGTTTCCTGATTTTACAATGATTTGATTATATTCATCTTCAATAAAGACGGTTAAACCAGTCGTTTCAAATAAAATATCAACAACTTTTTGTATTCCTTGGTTCGACAGCAGTTCCTCAATTAATTGCCGATGTATATCACTCGCTTTACTTAAATGGTCCCGCTCCATTTTTAATTTCGCTGTTATTTCATCGAGTTCCTTGATCATGCTATTCGCTTGATAGTAACTTAGGTCACTCGTAATTTGATCTCCCCATTTTTCAATTGGCATACAAATACATTTGCATTGCTCGTGTCCCATTGCACGGCATTCAACTTCCTTAACTAGGATAGGCTGCTGCAACACTTTTGACAAGTAACCACTTGCATAACCACACAAGGTGTGACAAACAGGCTCTTTACTGAGGCCTTTGGCTTTTAAGTATTGAGAGGCTTCAAACGTATTAATCCAGAGTACTTTTATAAAATTGCATTTTTTTTGCTCATCAAAGCTCATTTCTAAAATTTCCACTTTATCTAAGTAACCATGCAGCATGTGAAATTTAGGACCAGCTAATGCCAAATCTAACTCATCGTCCCATTCCAACGACATGGCTTTTTCCGCATCACTCACACCACAATGCCAGCCGTACCGAATAAACACGCCCCTCGTTCGTTCCTCGCCAATTACCGTAATGAGCTCATTTTTCAAATTTGTTCTTGCTTCAATCGGGATGGTAATAATTCGTTCATAGAATTCATTCACAACTTTTTCTTTCGATAATTCAAAAGCATTCTTTATGTGCATTTGCTTAAAAGTCATTAGTTTACTACACCCCTTTGTCTGTGCTCAGTAGGACAATGATTAGTCATACCACGATGTACATTCTTTACTTTCACTTTCACATCTGTTGTGTTTTGCACTCTATGCTTTAATAGATTACAAATATAGCTTTTATTTTAACATGTTCTTCAGAAAATTTAGATATAACGAGTGAAATTTCGGCTATCGTACAATCCGCTGGAAATCAAATCTAACCATTATCATCCCTTTTCTCGAAAATAAAAACACTCTCAAACATTGATATAACAACATTTGTGAGTGTTTTTTACATTTTTATAATGAACTCGGGCTTTTAACCACTTTATTTTTTTGCTCACCAAGATTAATGAGTCCTTCAAACTTTTCACACTAAATGGTAACTGGATTTTTATTAGCTAAAGCGCGGTAACGCCCGCTGTAACATCTGTGGCGATCACGGTAGCACCGGTTGCAAATTTCCCCATTGCGGTTCGAAATTGACAATATCTAAGCCAATAACCCCTCCCTGCATTTTAAATATGCCTACTTGGTACTTATTCTCAACTTATGATATTTTAGAAGATTCTAAGTATGTTCGCTTATTGTTTTTTACAGACCATGTAAAGACTAAAATAGAACAGGCCATTAATACGCAGGTTCCAAATATATACGGGGAATCCATGTGCCAGTCATATAAAGTCCCCGCACAAATTGGACCAAATAAGTTCCCTAAACTCATGTAGGCGTTGTTCAAGCCTGCAGCAAAACCCTGTTCACTACCTGCCATTTTACTAATTACGGTGTTAACTGCCGGACGGATTAAGGTTGCGGCAATCGTGTTAAGTGCAGCTACCAAAACAATCAAGAAATACCCACTTACATAGATTAATAGAAGTAGTGTGACGGATGCGA
>JAPSKD010000135.1 GCA_031177865.1 Bacillus sp. (in: firmicutes)
TGCATCCACTTCACTATTGAAGGCAATAATACCGCCAAAAATAGAAACAGGATCTGCAGCAAATGCTTTTTCAAAAGCAGCAAAACTATTCTTCCCAGTACCGATACCGCATGGGTTCATATGCTTCACAGCAACCGCTGCAGGCTCTGTAAATTCCTTCACAATCTGCAAGGCAGCGTCCGCATCGTTAATATTATTATAAGAAAGCTCTTTTCCATGAAGCTGCTCTGCATTAGCAATGGAGAACGTAGAACCAAGAGGTTTTTTATAAAAAGCAGCTTTTTGATGTGGATTTTCCCCGTAACGTAACGACTGCTTAAGTTCGTATGTAACGGTTAATTTTTCAGGTGTTTCTTCCTGTGCAAGCTCTGTCATGTATTCAGCGATTAATGCGTCATATGCTGCAGTATGGCGGAAAACCTTTGCAGCTAGTTTTCTACGTGTTTCTAGCGTTGTGCTGCCATCTGCTTTTAATTCCTCAATCACCTTATTATAGTCAACGGGGTCAACGACCACTGTTACATATTGATGATTTTTTGCTGAAGCACGTAACATCGTTGGACCGCCGATATCAATATTTTCAATCGCGTCCTCAGTTGTTACATCTGGCTTTGCAATGGTTTGTTGAAAAGGATAAAGGTTAACACAAACAATTTGAATAGGATCAATGCTATGTTCTTCAAGCTGCTTTTGGTGTTGTTCGTCATCATGTTTGGCTAGTAAGCCCCCATGAATAAGCGGATTTAACGTTTTTACACGTCCTTCTAATATTTCTGGAAAGCCGGTAACATCACTCACTCCGAGAACAGGAATTCCTTGTTCTTGAAGTGCCTTTTTCGTCCCGCCCGTTGAAATAATTTCAAAACCTAAGCGGACTAATTCTTTAGCAAATTCGAGAATACCATTTTTATCAGAAACACTAATAAGTGCGCGCTTTTTCGTCATGTTGAACTTCCCCTCTCGTTAACAGCATTTGCAGGATAGATGGATAAAGCTTATGTTCGATACTTTGTATTTTCCGTTGCAGACTCTCTCTTGTTTCTTTTTCAGTTATGCGGATGCGTTCCTGGACAATGATGGGACCAGTATCCATTCCTTCATCAACGTAGTGAATGGTAACTCCGCTCCATTCTGCTTTCGCAGCCAACGCTTGACCAATAGCGTCTTTACCAGGAAAGGCCGGAAGAAGCGAGGGATGGATATTAACGATTCGTCCAGCATATTCTCCGAGTAATGTTGGACCAATCAGCCTCATAAAACCAGCCAGAACGATAAACTCGACACCATAGCTTGCTAATTTTTCCAATATAGCACTTTCATAAGCTTCTTTGGAGCTATATTCCTTTGGACTAAAAGAAAAGGTTGGGATACGAGCGGCATTAGCACGCTCGACCGCAAAGGCTTCCGGCTTGTCACAGACAAGGATTGCGATGTCCGCTTCAAGTTCTCCCGATTTCACTACGTCAATGATCGCTTGAAAATTGCTTCCGTTTCCTGAGGCAAATACAGCAATCTTTCTCATCGGCGACCACCGATACTAATGCCTTCTTCTGCCGTTACAACACCGATTTCATAGGCAGTTTCTCCGCATTGTTTTAAATGATCCATCACATCTGCAGCGATATCCTTATCAACTGCAATCACCATGCCGATACCCATATTAAAGATATTATACATTTCCTGTTGGTCGATTTGTCCAACTGTCGTAATTAAATTAAAAATCGGCGGGATGTCCCAGCTTTTCTCAAAGATGGCTGCTCCAAGTCCATTAGGAAGCATCCGAGGGATATTTTCAATAAAACCGCCTCCGGTAATGTGAGCCATCCCTTTTAGGTTGAATTGTTTCAACGCTGATAGAATTGGTTTTACGTAGATTTTCGTTGGTTTTAATAATTCTTCTCCCAAGCTGCAGCCAAGTTCGTCAACATATTCTGTTAACGCCCAATTATTAAACACCTTTCTTACGAGTGAATAGCCATTGCTGTGGATTCCACTTGAAGCTAATCCAATTAACACATCGCCTGGCTTAATATTTTCCCCTGTAATTAGTTGGGATTTTTCACAGGCCCCAACCGTAAATCCAGCGAGATCATACTCATTTTCACTATATAATCCAGGCATTTCAGCTGTTTCTCCACCGATAAGAGCACATCCTGCCTGCTCACATCCATCTGCTATACCCTTTACAATCGCTTCAATCTTTTCAGGCTTTGCTTTCCCGGTAGCAATATAGTCTAAAAAGAACAAAGGCTCTGCGCCTTGAACAACGATATCATTGACACACATTGCTACTGCATCAATGCCAATCGTTTCATGCTGATCCATCCAAAAGGCAATCATCAGCTTGGTACCCACTCCGTCTGTTCCCGATACAAGAACAGGCTCTTTAAGGTTAAGTGCTGACAGGTCGAACATTCCGCCGAATCCGCCAAGACCTCCTATCACACCCGCTCGGGCTGTTTTTTGTACATGCTTTTTCATTCTTTCAACAGCCTCATAGCCTGCTTCAATGTTTACGCCTGCCTGTGTATAAGCATTCGCCATGATGTTCCCTCCTATTTTTGATAATAATATTGGAGTGTATCTGGATAAATCTCAGTTGGGTAGTTACCAGTAAAGCAACCGAGGCAAAAACCTTCCGTTCCTTCCGTTTTGACAATGGCTCCTACCATCCCCTCGGTACTTAGGAACGTTAAGGAATCAGCACCAATCAGCTGCCTAATTTCTTCCACTGATTTATCTGAAGCGATTAATTCTTCTTTCGATGATGTATCAATTCCATAAAAACATGGATTTTTTATCGGAGGTGAACTGATGACAACGTGCACCTCAGTGGCTCCTGCCTCTTTTAACATGGTGACAATTCGTTTGCTTGTCGTCCCACGAACAATGGAATCATCGACCATGACGACACGTTTACCTTCAACGACACCACGAACCGCGGACAGCTTCATCTTTACACCTTGCTCCCGTAACGATTGGGTTGGCTGAATAAAGGTCCTGCCCACATATTTGTTCTTAATTAATCCCATCTCATAAGGAATACCTGACGCTTCGGCATACCCAATCGCTGCAGAGATACTAGAATCAGGAACTCCCGTCACTACATCTGCTTCAATCGGTGCTTCTTGCGCTAATCTTTTTCCCATGTTTTTACGGGCTGTATGAACATTGATTCCTTGGATATTACTATCAGGTCTTGAAAAATAAACATATTCCATTGTACAGATTGACTTAGTTGAATTGAACGCAAATTGTTCTGAGGTTATTCCCTCTTCATTGATGATTAATAATTCTCCAGGTCTGATATCGCGGATATATTCTGCTCCAACAACATCAAAGGCACAGGTTTCCGAAGCAACCACATAGGCGTCTCCAAGACAGCCAAGTGAAAGTGGTCTTAATCCATGAGGATCGAGAGCAACCATTAATTCCTTCTCAGTTAAAATTAAATAGGCATAAGCTCCTTTTAACATCGAAAGCGCATTTTTCACCTGATCCTTCAACTGGGGATATCCACTTCTCCTAATTAAATGAGCTAATACTTCTGTGTCAGAGCTTGTTTGGAAAATACTCCCTTGTGTTTCAAGCTGATGTTTTAAGAAATTGGCATTTACTAAATTACCATTATGAGCAAGTGCCAGGCTTCCCGTTTGAGAATGGAACAGTAAGGGCTGGACGTTTTCATAACCGCCGCCCCCAGCTGTAGCATATCGAACATGCCCAATCGCAGATGTACCTTTTAATTCTTCCATCACGTTCGCTGTAAAAATCTCTGAAACTAGTCCTTCACCTTTTACAACTCTAAGCTTATCTCCGTTGGATACGACAATCCCTGTACCCTCCTGGCCGCGGTGCTGCAGACTATGGAGTCCGTAATAGGTAAGCTGTGCAGAATCTGGATGTCCAAAGACACCAAAGACTCCGCACTCTTCGTTTAATCCCTTGATTTCAGCAAGCATGGGATAGCTCCTTTCCAGGCATCCTTCAATTCGTCTACAGAAGCTTCTAAAATCGTGCTATTCTCAAGCCTCACCTTTAATACCGCTGTATCATTTACTTCACCAATCAATTTGGCAGCTACTAAACTTTCAAACTCTGTTTGGTGTTCTTTTTTCACAGTTAGTAGGAAACGGGATTGTGTTTCACTAAATAATGCAGTGACTGGGTTACCTTCGATGGTGATAGTTGCCCCAAGCTGTTCTTGGCCAAAAAGACTTTCAGCAACCGCAACACCTAGGCCACCTTCAGAAAGGTCGTGTGCCGATTGAACAACTCCTGCACGAATCGCTGTTAACACTTGATTCTGTCTTTCTTTTTCTAGTTGAACATTAAGTTCAGGAGCTTTACCAAAAATCCGTCCGTTTTGCAGTTTTTGTAACTCACTGCCTCCAAATTCTGGCTTTGTATCTCCAACTAGGTAAATAAGGTCCCCGCTCGTTTTAAAGTTCTGAGTGGTAATATGATCAAGGTCTGTTACTAAGCCCACCATACCAATTACTGGTGTTGGGTAAATCGCTGTTCCGCTTGTTTCGTTATATAAAGAGACGTTACCGCCAATAACTGGAGTATCAAGAACACGGCATGCCTCGCTGATTCCATCTGCTGCTTTTTCAATCTGCCAGAACACTTCTGGTTTTTCTGGATTTCCAAAATTCAAGTTATCCGTAATCGCTAATGGCTCTCCACCCGAGCAAACGATATTACGTGCGGCTTCTGCAACCGCAATTTTCCCGCCTACTTCAGGGTCTAAAAACACATAGCGTGAGTTACAATCAGTCGTCATCGCCAATGCCTTGCGAGTTCCGCGGATTCTGACAACAGAGGCGTCTGATCCAGGTGAAACGACTGTATTCGTACGCACCATATAATCGTATTGATTATAAACCCATTCCTTGCTTGCAACTGTAGGCTGGCTAAGAATCTGTTTCAATGTTTCATTTAAATCTTCAACCTGTGGGACTTCCACTTCTAATGCTTGGAATTCCTGATAGTAAATTGGTTCTTTTGATGGCTTATGATAAACAGGTGCGTCCTCTGCTAACGCATCTACTGGGACATCTGCCACGATTTCGCCGTTGTGGAGCAAACGTAGTTTTTTATCATCTGTTACTGTACCGATTGCTACTGCTTCCAGATCGTATTTTGTGAATAGATCTTTGATTTCCTGTTCTCTGCCTTTTGTAACAACAATTAGCATTCGCTCTTGTGATTCCGAAAGCATCATTTCATATGCAGTCATACCTGTTTCACGCTGTGGAACGAGGTCTAAATTCATTTCAATACCCATTCCAGCTTTACTTGCCATTTCGGCTGAAGAACTTGTTAACCCTGCAGCACCCATATCCTGAATGCCGACAAGGGCATCAGATTGAATTAGTTCAAGGCAGGCTTCTAGTAAAAGTTTTTCCATGAATGGGTCGCCCACTTGAACCGCCGGGCGGTTTTCATCGGACTGTTCTGTTAATTCTTCAGAAGCAAATGTTGCACCATGAATACCGTCACGGCCTGTTTTAGCTCCGACATACATCACTGTATTTCCAATACCTTGTGCAAGACCTTTTTTAATATCTTTATGATCGATTAGACCGACACACATGGCATTAACTAACGGATTGCCTTCATAACATGGTTCAAATTGAATTTCGCCGCCAACCGTCGGAATTCCGATACAGTTACCGTAGCCAGCGATTCCAGCCACGACCTCTTTGAATAGGTAGCGTACTCTAGCTGATTCATCAAGTTCTCCGAAACGAAGTGAGTTTAACAGCGCGATTGGACGGGCACCCATTGAAAAGATATCACGGATAATGCCGCCAACACCTGTAGCCGCCCCTTGGTATGGCTCAATGGCTGATGGGTGGTTATGGCTTTCGATTTTAAACACAACTGCTTGATTATCGCCGATATCGACAATTCCTGCCCCTTCACCAGGCCCCTGAAGAACACGTTCACCTGTCGTTGGGAATTTTCTTAGGACTGGCTTAGAGTTTTTATAACTGCAATGCTCAGACCACATAACGGAGAAAAGGCCAGTTTCAGTGTAGTTCGGTGTCCGGCCAAGAATGTTTTCAATCTGGGTGAATTCTTCATCGGATAAGCCCATTTGCTGATAAAGTTTTTCTGTCTTTACTTGATCTGGTCTTGGTTCATGCTTTAACAACATTTGCTTCCCTCCAGCTTCTTACAATCGATTGAAATAATTTTAGTCCATCTGCTCCGCCTAGTAACTCATCAACGGCTCTTTCAGGGTGTGGCATCATCCCGAGGACATTTCCTTTTTCATTGATAATTCCTGCTATATCTTCTAAACTTCCGTTCGGATTATCTTGGTAAGTAAAAACGATTTGGTTATTTTCTTCAAGCTTAGCGAGCGTTTCTTCGTCACAATAGTAGTTTCCTTCACCATGAGCAACGGGGATCGAAATAGTTTCTCCTTGTGTATAGGCCGCAGAAAACATTGACTGATTGTTCACTACCTTTAATTCAACTGGTTTACAGATAAATGATAGACTTTCGTTTCGTCTCATGGCCCCAGGCAGTAATCCTGCTTCCAATAAAATCTGGAATCCGTTGCAGACACCTAGAATTGGTTTCCCTGCTTCTGCTGCTTTAACAACTGCTTGCATGACCTTACTAAAACGTGCAATGGCTCCTGTACGTAAATAATCACCGTATGAGAAACCGCCAGGAAGTAAGATTCCATCAAACTCATCTAAGCTCTCAGTGTCATGCCAAACATATTCAACCTGTTCACCAAGTTCATCCTTAATCGCATGGTACATATCGATATCACAGTTAGACCCCGGAAAAACGATGACTGCAAACTTCACTGAGTAACACACTCCTCTACTTCATAACGGTAGTCTTCAATGACTGTATTTGCTAATAGCTTGCTGCAAATCTCATTGATCACTTCATCAAGGTCGCGGTCTGATTTTTCGATCGTTAATTCCATATATTTGCCGATTCGTACATCAGATACTTCTGGATAATTTAATGAATGCAGTGAATGAGTTACTGCCTTACCTTGTGGATCTAGTACACTTTCTCTCAACGTTACATACACCTTTACCTTAAACATGCTGTTTTCCCCCTAATCTCGCTAAAATGGTTTCATACGCTTCTGTTAAACTGCCAAGGTCACGACGGAATACATCTTTATCGAGCTTTTCATTTGTCTTTTTGTCCCAAAGTCTACAAGTGTCTGGTGAAATCTCATCTGCTAATAAAATGCTGTCTTCAGCGTCTTTACCAAACTCAAGTTTAAAGTCTATAAGATTAATTCCTAATTCGTTAAAAAAGCTTGATAAAACTGTATTAATTTTCAATGCCTTCTCTTTTAGGATCGTTAGTTCCTCTTTTGTTGCTATGTTCAATTCGTAAATATGGTCAGTGGTTAGTAATGGGTCGCCAAGGTCATCATTTTTTAAATAAAACTCTACGAGCGGCTTGGTTAATTCTTTACCTTCTTCGATTCCTAATCGCTTTGAAAGACTTCCTGCAGCGATATTGCGAACGACAACTTCAAGCGGGATAATCGCTACCTTTTTAACGAGCTGCTCTGTTTCTGATAATCGCTCAATAAAATGTGACTCGATTCCCTGATCTTTAAGCTTTAAAAATAGCAAACTAGTAATTTCGTTATTCAAACGACCCTTTCCAGTAATATCCGCTTTCTTTTGCCCGTTGAAAGCAGTTGCCGAATCCTTATATTCAATTAAAACCGTCTGTTCATCATCTGTTTTAAAAATCCGCTTCGCTTTTCCTTCATAAAGTAGTTCTCTCATTAAGGATGCCTCCTAATTCGCAATATTGGGAATCTTTAAAGTTTGCAAGGGGCAGTACTACACCCCTCTATTTATTAATCATTCAAACCTAAGCGTTCAAAAATCGTGTCAACGTGCTGCAGGTGGTAGTTGTAATCGAAGCAATCTGCAATTTCTTCTGGAGAAAGGAATTTCGTTATTTTCTCTTCTCCTTCAACTAACGTACGGAATGGCACTTGATTTTCCCATGATTCCGCTGTTTTTGGCTGCACGGTATCATATGCCTCTTCACGAGATAAACCTTTGTCAATCAGCGCTAAAAGGACTCTTTGTGAATAAATCAAACCAAGTGTCCGGTCCATGTTACGTTTCATGTTTTCCGGATACACCGTTAGGTTTTTAATGATGTTGCCGAAGCGATTTAACATGTAGTTCAACGCAATCGTTGCATCTGGTAAAATGATCCGCTCTGAAGAAGAGTGTGAAATATCGCGCTCATGCCATAGTGGAACATTTTCATAGGCTGTCATCATATAGCCGCGAATCACACGCGCCAAACCAGTCATATTTTCGGACCCAATTGGGTTGCGTTTATGAGGCATGGCAGATGAGCCTTTTTGACCTTTTGCAAAAAACTCTTCTACTTCACGCGTTTCACTTTTTTGTAATCCACGAACTTCCACGGCGAATTTTTCAATCGACGTAGCAATCAATGCAAGAGTGGACATATAGTGTGCGTGACGGTCACGCTGCAATGTTTGTGTAGAGATTGGTGCAGGCTGGGTACCCAGTTTTTCACACACATATTGTTCAACAAACGGGTTGATATTAGCATACGTTCCAACTGCTCCAGAAATTTTCCCAAACTCAACGCCAGTAGCGGCATGATTAAAACGTTCCAGGTTACGTTTCATTTCTTCATACCAAAGAGCAAGCTTTAATCCAAAAGTAGTCGGTTCAGCGTGTACCCCGTGCGTACGTCCCATCATGACAGTAAATTTATGTTCGATCGCTTTGTTCTTTAGGATTTCAATAAAGTTTTCAAGGTCCTTCCGGATAATCGCATTAGCTTGCTTTAATAAGTAAGAAAGTGCGGTATCCACCACATCCGTTGAAGTTAAACCGTAATGAACCCACTTGCGCTCTTCCCCTAATGTCTCTGATACTGCGCGAGTAAAAGCAACAACATCATGTCTAGTTTCTTCTTCAATTTCTTTAATCCTGTCAATATTAAAGGATGCATTTTCACGCAGCTTCTTTACGTCCTCTTTCGGAATTTCACCTAACTCTGCCCATGCCTCACATGCAAGGATTTCAACCTCCAGCCAGGCCTTAAAGCGGTTTTCCTCTGTCCAAATCGCACCCATTTCAGGTCTTGTATAACGATCAATCATCTTTTTGCCTCCAGACTTTTTTCTTCCCAAATCAAACTTTTCTCAACTTCTTGAATGGCAGTCTCAACAGAATCACAAAGAATGGTTACATGCCCCATTTTCCTTTTGAATTTTGCCTCTTTTTTACCATATAAATGAACTTTCCAATTTGGTACGTTTGTTAATTTTTCTAACACGTTTTGAACGTGCTCTCCTAATATATTAACCATCACCGCAGGCTTTAATAGCTCTGTCTTACCAAGGGGCAGGTTACACACAGCCCTGATATGCTGTTCGAATTGTGATGTCTCACATGCCTCAATCGTATAATGCCCTGAATTATGCGGTCTAGGAGCGAGTTCATTTATGTAAATGATATCCCCCGCTGTTAAAAACATTTCAACCGCTAGTGTCCCTACTAACTCAAATGCATTAGCCAGTTGTACCGCTGATTGAATGGCCTTATCCTCCGCTTGTTTACTAATACGTGCTGGAACAATGGTTTGGTGGAGAATATTATCTTGATGAATGTTTTCTCCAACCGGAAGTACTGCTGTTTCACCATTTGAATTTCTAGTGATTATGACGGAAATTTCTTTCGTAAAAGAAATCCATTTTTCCAGGATACATTGTCCGGTTTCAAGGAGTACTTGAGCCTTTTCAACATCCTGATGACCTTTAAGAACAACTTGCCCTTTCCCGTCATAGCCGCCTCGTGCGGTTTTTAATACAACAGGATAGCCAAGTCGTTCACAATGTTCATAAAGGTCATTCAATGAATTAATTACTGCATAGGGTGCGACCTGGACACCTGCGTTTGCAATTGCCGCTTTTTCTTTCACTCGGTCCTGCGTAATTTCAAGTAAGTTCTTACCCTGAGGCACATAAGCTTGATTACAAAGCCATTCAAGCGCCGCAGCGTCAATATTTTCAAATTCGTAGGTAATGACATCACTGACTTCAGCTAGTAGGCTAATGGCTGCAAGATCATCATAGTTGCCGATAATTTTATAATCCGCCACCTGGCCGCAAGGTGAATCTTCAATGGGATCTAATACAGCAATTCGATAACCCATTGCTCTTGCAGAAAGAGCCATCATCCTTCCCAGCTGTCCGCCGCCAATAATTCCTATCGTCTGCCCCGGTAAAATTGTTTTACTAGACAAGCTCATCACTACTTTCTATTGCTGCGATTTTTGCTTCTATGCGGACTTGCTCTAGTCGTTCTTGTAATTTTGAATCGTTAATCGATGCAATTTGAGCTGCCAGTAACCCAGCATTTGTTGCCCCAGCTTTGCCTATTGCTACCGTTGCTACCGGTACACCAGCAGGCATTTGTACAATGGATAGTAATGAGTCCATTCCATTCAATGCCTTGGATTGAACAGGAACACCTATTACTGGCAATGTCGTCTTTGCCGCAACCATACCTGGCAGATGAGCAGCACCGCCTGCACCTGCGATGATTACCTTAATTCCTCTTATTCTAGCATTCTCAGCAAATTCAAACATCAAATCAGGAGTACGGTGTGCTGAAACCACCTTTTTTTCATATGGAACCTCTAATCGGTCAAGGATTTCACAGGTATGCTTCATCGTTTCCCAATCGGATTTGCTTCCCATTATTACCGCTACAATCGGATTCATGTTCTCTCCCCTAACTTTACCAATATAAAAAGCCCAAAACAGATACTTTCCCAATTTCATGAAATGAGAGAAAGCAGTCTGTCCGGGCTGAAATCGGCACAGTGAATGACCATGAAACGAGTTATCGTTTCAGGCATTTCCACTTCCCCTCATAGTCCAATCATTTACGGTAATTGGGTAGATACTTACGGGCCATATTCCCATTATTATACGAGGGTGTTACGTTATATATTTTTTTTCACACCTTTATATTACATTTTAAGGGGCAAATGGTCAATAAAAACGAACGATTTTATTTTTACAAAAACTATTGTTCGTTTTTACTCAGCGCTGATGGCTTCAAATACAATCTGCCTTCCAACCGGTTCATAGGAAGTTTCTTTTCCATTAACTACCTCCTGAAAAATTGGTTTTTCCGTACGGCGAACCGGTATATATCCCTGTTTTTTCATCCTCTCTAAACAAGCTTCAATACTTTCATTTTCCTGTACTTCAAATTGCATTTTCTTTTTTCCTTTATTCATTTAAATAATTTCCCTCTTTTCACAGCCTTTACCAAGAAACCTCCATGAATCGATTTTGGTTCATATACAATAATGAAGGCTTTTGGATCCAACGACTTAATTAAGTCATATAATTTTAATTCAAACTTTCTAGGCGTTAAGATTTGCAGGGCCATCCGATTGCCTTCAAGGCCACTCGCTTCCCAGTTTGTTACCCCGTAACCTTTTTCTCTTAACACTTTAGGCAATTCTTTATCATATTCCTTTGTGATCACATTTACCGTAATATAGCCCAAAGCTAGCTTTTCCTCTATTTTCATCCCGACAATAACCCCAATTCCATAACCAATCGCATACGCGATCAAATTTTGGATTTCATTAAGATTATTTAAAACAAGACCGAGACCTAATACATAAATAATGACTTCAATCATACTAAGAAACGCAGCCAAATACCGCTGACCTTTTAACGTTAGAATCATTCTTATCGTAAAAAATGAAACATAAACAATGTTGATAAGTAAGATAATCACAACCATCATAAAACTATTCTCTAACAAAGACCAAACCTCCCATTTCCATTTTAGCCAATTCTAAAATTGTTATTTTGTTAGTGTAACCGTTTTGGTTAAATTTTTCATTTAAATTAAACCAGACCCGTCATTTGACAGACCCCGCAATAGGATTATTTTACTAAGGAGAGTGAATTTGAGGGATTTTCTTTTGTACTGTTAAAAAATGTCCTGCCTCAAAAGTGTTTGGTAAAAAATTATTCCTTCTGAGCTTCAACTGCGATATGGTAGAGTTTCTCATGGATGTCTAATAGCTTTTCCAAATCATCTTTAGGCAATTTTGCGTAATACTTTTCAATGATAAACAGTTGATTTTTATCTACCATCTGATTATAGTGGTGGCCTTTTTCACCAAGATCAACAATAATTTCACGGCGGTTGTCAGGTTTTATCTCTCTTTTTACATAATCCTGCTTTTCAAGTTTTGAAATGAGCTGGCTTGCAGCGCTTAAATATTAAGCGAAATAAAGACTAGGCTGGGTAAACAGCCTAGTCTCTAGATTAATGTTTTTTTCAAATTACGTAAATAATGGTGGCGGATAAATAAGAAATAAATGACTTGAGCGATAAAGAATCCAGCTAGAACAATGATCATCTCTGTGGCAATGGACA
>JAPSKD010000136.1 GCA_031177865.1 Bacillus sp. (in: firmicutes)
GGCTCTGTTATTTATAATCTTGTATCGTTTGCATGGGCAGGTATCGGGAATACCTTCTCCGTTATTATCTTATTAATCTTCTTCTGGAAACGGATTTCAGGAATTGGTGTTATTGCAACGATTATTACCGGATTTGTCAGTGCGATCGTTTGGTCACTTTCACCACTTGAAGCAATTGTGTCTGCTAAAGCTGCAACGTTCTTTATTTGCTTAATCGTTGGTATTGTATTCTCTCTAATATTTCCTGATACCAAAGAAGAACATACCCATAATTAGATAAGCGACTTCGTCTTTATCTAAAACTCACTAATGATTTATGAAGAGTAGACCAAACATAATTCAAAGCAAAAGGTCAATGGATGTAATGTATCGTGCTGTATATTACATCCATTGACCTTTATTTTATCTAAGCAAAAAAGAGCAAAAGGCTGCTGTACTTTTCAAGAAAACTATGTCATGTTGTATGTTTCCAAGCCTCGTGTCTACAGTTATTAAAAATCCAGCACATCCATTTAATAGCTAAAAGCAACAAATGCCTGAAGACATCCAATGAAACAAATGAAATATTACGATATTATGGTACAAGAAGCGACTACTTCCCCTGACCTTTTTGCTTCCTTGCACCTCCATTTCATCTTTCACAGATTCTTGCTTGGTTGTTTTAGCTAGGCCAACGAAAAAAGGCAAAGCTACCGCCTGCCTTATTGTTTCCGAACTATATTATATAATAGTTTCATTTCAACGCTATACAAAACAGAATGGATCGATAATACTTTGTTGCTTCCTCAACGAACTTTCCGGATAACCTTAATTGAAGTTTGAATTACTCGATTCATACATTTTCACTCCCAATGTTTGTGCATTCCGTTAGATTTATGACAGCGTTATAGACACGTTTTAACACCAACAGTCTTTTGTTTTTATTGCAACTTACCGTTTTTCAATGCCGTTAAACAATCTACTTTTACATGTATCACTATCGTCATTCTATGAAATCATATTTGCTTCTAACTGCTTCAGTTGGAAAAAGTAACCTTTTCTCTCTAATAATTCTGAATACGTGCCTCGTTCTATAATGAGTCCTTGATCCATTACAATGATTTGATCCATCTTTTCAAGATTTGACAGCCTGTGGCTTACTAGAATAACCGTATGGTCTTTTGCTTGATTAAAAAGAAATTCATATAAGTATTGTTCTGTCAAGTTATCTAGAGAAGATGTAGGCTCATCCAGAATCCATAAAGAGCCATTTTTCGCAGAAGCACGTGCCATTGCTAATCTCTGTTTCTCACCACCTGACAAGTTCTGTCCTTTTTCTAATACTGCATAAGAAGAAGTAAAGTGTGGCAACCAAACTTCCGTAAGCAATCTTTGGATTTCTACATCAGACAAAGAGTTTGTTGACAGTAAGAGGTTATCTTTTATTGTTCCAGAGAAGAAATGGTTATTCTGTAATACTACCTTTGCCTGATCCCATATTTGCTCTTGTTTTAAAAGGCTAATTGGAGCGTCTCCCAGTAGAATTTCCCCTTGATTAGTCTCATAAAATTTTAATAGGAGATTTAAAATCGTCGATTTTCCAGAGCCGCTTGGTCCAACAATAGCTGTTTTTGAACCAGCTTCTAAATGCAAATTAAATCCTTTAATTTGTGCTCTATATGCATCTGGGAACGTAAAACTTACATTCTGAAACGTGATAGAAAATCCACTGGAAGGTAGTTCGACTTTTTTTGCTATTTGTTTATCATTTATTTGCTCAACAGATACCACATTTTGAAGCCTTTTTGCTGACCTTTCACTTTCTTCATAGTAAGTGGAAAACGTGGCCATTGGTGTAGAATAATCAAAAACAGTAATACAAATCATAATGACCATGGCTAAAAACAATCCATCTAACTGATCAGTTGCTACTAAATAACTACTCACCACAATAATCAACCAAATGGTAAAAGAAGAAGCTGCTTGATTAATAGAATAATTAGCATTTACTTGCCTTCCTACCCGTTCTTGTTGAGAAATGTAAGATTGTGATGCACTGATTAATTGTTGCTCTTTTTCTTTTAATTGCTGATGAATTTTCAACTCCCTATAACCGTAAAACCACTCGGTCACTTCAGTTGAAAGCTGCGCTCTTTCTCCTTTTAAATGATTGCTCAAAGCCACTTGTCTTTTAGCAAACCACGCAGGAATAATGATTCCAGTTATGACTAAGCCTACTGTCAACAACCCAACAACCTCCGGAGTATAATGAGAAACAAATAATATCGTGCTAAAAAAAACAGTAAACATAATGATGGGTGGATACAACACCCTCAGAAAAAGGTTTTGTAAACTTTCGATATCCCCTACAATAAGAGCTAGTAAGTCGCCACTTCTAAACTGTTGGATCTGATGATTTGCCATATTCTCTAATTTTTCATAAAAGTAGGTACGAAGATCGCTAAGCATAGTAAACGTAGCCCGATGAGAAAAGTAACGTTCTCCATATCTGCTAACAGCCCGAATAATGCTTCCTATTTTTACGATTGCTATCATTGATATCAACACGTATATCGGAGGATGAAGAGCAGCTTGTGAGATTAGATAACCATTTGCAGCAAACAAACCAACTGCTGCAATCCCTGCTAAATAGCCAAAGACGATCGATAAAACTACATCTTTTCTTTCCTTTAGGATAACGCGAACGATACCGATTAACTCTTTCACTAGACTTTCCCTTCTCTCTGTCCAAAAAATAGTTGGCGATAAGCTGGAATTGACTGATATAATTGATAATGTGTACCTTGTGCTTTAATGGTACCATCTTCCAAAAACATAACATGACTTGCCTCTTTAATAGTTTGTAAGCGATGAGCAACCGTGATCACGATAGATTCCTTTGCAAGTTCTTTAATAGACTGTTTGAGCACTTGCTCAGTCAATAAGTCAAGGCCAGATGTTGGTTCATCAAACAGAATAACTGATGATTTCCTTAAAAAAGCACGGGCTAGAGCGACTCGTTGCTTTTCTCCACCGGATAGAACTCTCCCTCCTTCACCAATAATGGTTTCATAACCATTTGGCAATGAGGCAATGAAATCAGATATATTTGCTTTTCCCGCTGCCTCAAAAATATCTTCAATTGTAGCATCAAGACCAAGTGAGATATTCTCTGCAAACGTTCCAGAAAACAAATAAGGGTCCTGTGTAATATAAGTCACCATACTGAACCAATTATTCTCTTGATATTCGGAACGGCTTTTACCATTCACAGTTAAATCGCCGCTGCTTTCTTTTAAGAGTCCTGCAAGTAAATAAAGCAAGGTGGACTTCCCTGAACCGCTTTTACCAACAATTGCAACATGACCAGTTGTGGGAATTATTGCATTTATATTTGTTAATTTGAAACCGGTAGAGCCATATGAAAAAACGATGTTTTCTAACTCAATTTTTACAATACCACCATTTTCAATAGAATCTTCCCCCCATTCTAAAAGGTGGTATTTCTGCTCCAACACTTCATCTATTTTAGAAGCTGCTCCTATACTGCTTCGGCCAGAGTGGAAAGCACTTCCTAATTCTTTAAGCAGATGATAAAACTCCGGTATTAATAACAAAATGAAAAAAGCAGTAAAGAAGGTAACCTCTTGATAGATTACCAGACGGAAACCCAGCTCTAAAGCAACAAGCCCTATGCTTAGCATAGATATAAATTCTAGCATTAGTGAAGAAGTAAAGGCGATTTTTAGAATCGCCATCGTCGTATCACGAAAATCAAAACTGCTTGTACGTATAATAGTTTGATAACGAGAAGCCGTGCCGTACAGCTTTAAACTGACTAATCCTTGAAGAGTATCTAAAAATCGTCCAGAAAACGCTGATAAACTATCCAACTTTTCCTCCGATTTTTTTTGAGTTGTTTTTCCTATCATAATCATAAAGACCGGTATCAATGGTGCTGTTACCAGGATAATGATACCAGAATAGATATGCAGTGAAAAAATAGCCATTAGGATTATTAAAGACACAGCCGTCGAAACAATTCTTTGCGGTATATAGCTGCTGTAGAAGCCGTCAAGTTCGTCTACCGCATCCATCATTACGCTTACCTTTTTACCAGACTGTACTCTATTTCCCGCAAGTAAGGATTGGCCTGAATATGCCTGTAAGAGCCTCTTACGATAATCAGCCTTTACAACGGCAGCCATCTTTATCCCAATATGTCTAACCCCATATGATAACAGAGATCTTAACAACAGGACACCTAACAAGATAACTAACAGAGCGGTAACTTGTTTAAACTCTTTTTTATCTAAAAATATATCCTCAACGATTGAAACTATAACATATGCTTGTGCTATTACTATAAAGCCGATGGCCACTGCACAGCTTACAAGCATAAAATAACGCCATTTTTGAGCACGCGCCAACCTCTTAAGTGATTTCATCTCCTATTCCTCATAACTCGTGCTCTTCATGGTTATGAAAAAAGATGCTGCCAGTGCCAACACAACGATAAAGAAAGGGGCATAAAATAGTAAAAAGTGATGCATATTTTGGTCCTCCTTAAACTTTTTCTTTTTTAATATACGGTTTATTTAAGATAAATAATTTAAACACAAGATATAAAGAAGGAATTAGTAATAGAAATCCTAAAATAAAGACAATGATTAATGCATAGGCCATCGCTTCGTTCGTGAAACTATCGTATATAGTTAAATATGGATACAGTAAATATGGATAATGTGAGATTCCATACGCATAAAAAGCAAATGCAAATTGGAACATGACACTTATAAATGACCAACCGTATTTTTCTTTTTTCAAAAGCCATAAGCTTACCAGAAAACAGAGGAATGATAGAATAAACATCCACCAGATTGATAGTATTCCTTCAAAATGAGTAGGGTTGTGCCGTTTCATTTCGAAAATAATTCCTACTGCCGTAATGAGTGTAGGAAAACTCCAAACCCAGGTATATTTTCTAAATAATCTAAGTGCCTCTTTATCCTCTGCGACAGAAGAATAATACGCTAAGAAGCTAGCTGAAATAAATAAAACACTCATTAAGCTAAGCAACACGATCGACCACGCAAATGGACTAGTTAAAAGAGCATAATAATCTAAATCAATGGCTCCTGCAGCTGTTTTAACGATAAATCCGCCTTGAGACACAATTAAGGTCGTACTTAAGGAGGCTGGTATGAGCAGTCCTGTTATCCCATAAACGATTGTGTAACCGATATTCCCCTTCGCACCATACGTACCAAATGCATAATAGCTACCGCGTAACGTAAGGAGAATGATTGAAATACCAATTGGAATTAAAAGCACCGTTCCAAAGTAATAGGCCGTTTTTGGAAAAAAACCAACTAAACCCACAAAGAAGAAAATAAGAAACACATTCGTTATCTCCCACACTGGTGACAGATAACGCTGGATAACTGAATTTACAATGTGGTGTTTTCCCGACACAATTGTCGATGCGTTAAAAAAACCTGCACCGAAATCGATAGAAGCCACAATGACATAACCAAATAGAAACAACCATAACACCGATATCCCTATAAATTCAATTGTCACCTGTTAGCCCTCCTTTGTTCACTGTATTTTTCGAGCTCTTTTTCAACAGGATTTCTTTTAAACATGCGTGTTAAAACAATGATTGTTCCCGCCAAAAGAAACAAATAGAGTACAGATAAGGCCAAAAGCATCATCCAGACGTGAGGTGAATCTGTTGCACCTTCTGCCGTTGTCATATACCCTCTCATAAGCCATGGCTGCCGGCCAACCTCAGTAAACCACCAACCTGCCTCGATCGCAAGCATTGCTAAAGGGCCGGATGCCACGAGTAAGAAGCGAAACCACTTTGATTGAATATATGACCATCTCCGAATAAGCCCTATTAAATAGATTGCAGATAATAGCATTAGTCCTACCCCGATGGATACCATAATATCAAACAGATAATGGATGGCATATGGTGGATGGTACTCTTGTGAAATATCGTTTAATCCCGTTACAACGCCAAAAGGATTAGAGTGAACAAGTAAACTTAACACATATGGAATTTTTATTGCGTATTTTACTTCATTCGTTTCCGTTAAAATTCCAAATAGAACAAGAGGAGCTTCTCCTTCTGATTCGAAATGCCACTCCGCAGCAGCTAATTTTTCAGGTTGATATTCAGCCAAATATTTTCCAGATAAATCACCTACAAGTGCTGTTGCAAAGCAGAAAACAAGCCCAACTTTCATTGTGAGAGAAAGTGCTTTCCTGTGATACTCATGTCGGTTACCGCGAAGCAAATGGAATGCAGCAATAGATGCAAGCAAAAAGGAAGCTGTCATATAGGCGGAAGTTAACACATGCGCTACTTTGGTTGGCATGGCCGGATTAAACATTGCTAGCAACGGCTGAACATTTGTCAATTCACCTTTCAATAAAGCAAACCCCTGAGGTGCGTTAAGAAAGGCATTAACGGATGTGATAAATAATGAAGACATCGCAGCACCTAGTAAAACTGGAATAAGCAAATAAAAATGAGTTTTGGGATTATCAAAGCGGTCCCACGTATACAAATAAATCCCTAGAAATATCGCTTCAAAGAAGAAAGCGAATGTCTCCATGAATAAGGGAAGCGCAACTAGCTGCCCGGCAAACTCCATAAAGTGTGGCCACACCAAAGCAAGCTGCAACGCTAGTGCGGTTCCTGTTACTACTCCGACGGCCACACTAATTACATATCCGCGGGCCCAACGTTTTGCCATCAGTAAATAATGATGGTCATTTCTTTTTAAACCAATCCAGTGAGCAATCATTATAAAAAGTGGAACTCCAACACCTACGGTTGCAAAAACCACATGTACGGAGAAGGTTAACATAGAGATATAACGGCTAAATTCAACTGAATCCATACAAAATCCCCCCAATAAAAATGTTTGTATAAGCGTTCTTAGCTATTGCCTTACCGATCAGTTGTAGGACTTTTGATCAGTAGATCTAAAAAACTGCCATTAACTTTCTAAAAATTTTTTTTACTATTAATCGTTCTGCAATTGTCATGGGCATAAAAACGTCAAGTAGTTACTTCCCATTAATTAAATTATCTAATGTAATCAACTAGCATTTTCGTTAATGTACTACTTCGTCCTCAAATAGTTTTCTCTTACGAAAATTAATATAATATCCACTAGTTTGTGAAAACATTCACAAATACGTCCATCATAGATTCTTATTTAATGAATAAAGGTTTTATTCTCCCTTTCTTTTGTAAAACACCAATTTTGTGAAGTTTTTCACAAATTTAACTATTATAGTATAGTCCTCTTTAACGACTATAGTTTCTCCTTTCCTTAGCATGAATTACTCGTAAAGATAAGAACCATTTGATTTCTATAGTTATCTAGTTTAATTCTTTTCATAAAAAACAAACCATCCAATGTCTTATCTTTTTCATCATCCACTTTGAGAATTATATACTGGATGAGACTGCAAAAGAAGTTGAAGTCTATCAAGTTATTTAACCTCTAAGTTTAGAACTTCATTTAGCGGAATTTCATTAACCTTAGGAATTGAAGGGGTTTAGTTATTTATGGAAAATGACAGCTGAATACCTATCAATTGTTCATTAAAAGTGTAATCCTAAACGAAAAAATGATCCTCTGTAAATTTCAAAGTTAGTCCGTCATCAATACTTCCTATCCGAACTATTCTCTCAATTTCATCATCTGTCCTGATTTCCAAATCGACTAATATATTTGAATGAGTTTTAGTAATAAATATCCCTACCACAGAAGAGGCTCCCACCACAATTCTGCCCTTAATGTTCCCTGTTTTAATAACCAGTACAAATAAGTGTAGGTGTCTTGTAATCATCATAACCCCGAATACATAATCTTTATATTATGATTACATAAGAATAATTATATTTGTATTATGATTTAACCTATGTCATTATTTAGTCAATATTTTGAAATATTAGCTGACAGACTCTCTTTAGGGAGAAAAAAATGAAAAAAGGGAGCGTTTTTCAATGAATATTAAAGAAATAAGACATCAATTTCCTATTTTAAATCAGAACATAAATGGCCACCCTTTAATTTATTTAGATAGTGCTGCCACATCCCAAAAACCGGTCGTGGTTATTGAGGCATTAGAAAACTATTATAAAAAATACAATTCAAATGTACACCGCGGCGCACATACTTTAGGTAACATAGCAACAGATGCATTTGAAAATGCGAGAGAAAAAGTTAAAACATTTATTCATGCGAAAGAATCTGCAGAAATTGTGTTTACACGTAGTACTACAGCCTCGTTAAATTTAGTCGCCCAATGCTATGTTAGAGAGTTTTTAAGAGAAGGTGATGAAATACTCATCACTTTAATGGAGCACCATAGCAACCTGATTCCTTGGCAACAGGCAGCCAAGGCAACCGGGGCAACTCTTAAATTTATTCCTATACAGACTGATGGTACAATTCATCTTAAAGATGTAGAGAATGCAGTCACAGCGAAAACAAAATTTATATCCATTACCCATGTATCCAATGTTATGGGAACAATTCATCCTGTAAAAGAAATCGCTGAAATAGCCCACCGACACGGGGCTGTTATATGTATAGATGCAGCTCAAAGTGCACCACACCTTCGGTTGAATGTTCAAGATTTAGATTGTGACTTTCTCGCCATATCTGGTCATAAGATGGCAGGTCCAACAGGTATAGGAGTTCTATACGGTAAGAGAACATTGTTGGAAAAGATGCGCCCTTATGAGTACGGGGGAGAAATGATCGATTTTGTAGATCTGTATGATTCTACCTGGAAAGAGCTTCCGTGGAAACTGGAGGGGGGAACTCCGAACATTGCTGGAGCGATTGGATTAGCAGCTGCTATTGACTTTTTAGAACAACTAGGATTGGATCAGATTAGCCGTCATGAGCAGCAGCTAGTAACGTATGCGTTAGAAAAACTTTCTTCAATAGAGGGAATATCAGTATACGGACCAAAGCAACCTGATCATAGAAGCGGACTAGTAACATTTAATTTACGTGATGTGCACCCGCATGATGTAGCAACTATTTTGGATGCACAAGGGATTGCCATTCGGGCAGGGCACCATTGCTGCCAACCATTGATGAAATGGCTAAATGTTTCTGCAACTGCACGTGCAAGCTTTTATCTTTACAATACCGAAGAAGACATTGACGCACTCGTAAATGGGTTGAAACAGGCAAAAACTTATTTTCAAAATGTAATATGTTAATAACTTTATCCATGTCTTTTCACAAAAATATATTTGCAATATAGGAGAGAGAGAAATTGAAAAAACCAGTTCAACGTTCTTACAATTTTAATGCAGGCCCATCCGCCCTTCCCCATGAAGTACTAAAAAAAGCCCAAAAAGAACTCTTGGATTTTCGGGGTACCGGTATGTCAGTCATGGAATTAAGCCACCGAAGTACTGATTATGAAGAAATCCACAATCAGGCCATTGCTCGTTTAAAAGAATTGCTTTCGATCCCGGAAAATTATGAAGTACTTTTTCTGCAAGGCGGTGGAAGCCTTCAGTTTTCCATGATTCCGATGAACTTTTTACAGCCAGGGAAAAAAGCAGGCTATATTATGACTGGCGCATGGTCTGAAAAAGCCTTTTCTGAGGCAAAGTTGTTCGGGGATGTTTATCAAACAGCGAGTACAAAGGAAGACAACTATCGCCGTATTCCTAAGCTTAATGAATTGCAATTTAACCATGATGATGCCTACATTCACTTTACATCAAACAATACTATATTCGGAACACAATGGCAGGAGTTTCCGGATACAGGGGATGTACCTTTAATCGCAGACATGTCCAGTGATATTCTCTCCAAACCGTTTGATATCAATAAGTTTGCTCTCATTTATGCCGGTGCCCAAAAAAATCTTGGCCCTTCCGGTGTAACAGTAGTCATCATCCGTAAAGATATGATTGAAAAAGCTAATTTAACTATTCCAACTATGTTGAAATATAGCATTCATGCGAAAAACAATTCCTTGTATCATACCCCCCCAACCTTTGGGATCTATATGCTAGGAGAAGTTCTCGGTTGGATACAGGGATTAGGCGGATTAAATGAAATCGCTAAGCAAAATGAAGAAAAAGGCAAACTGATTTATGATACTATTGACGATAGCAACGGATTTTACTATGGTCATGCGGAACTTGAAAGTCGTTCGCTTATGAATATAACTTTCCGATTAAAGGATGAAGAATTGGAGAAAAAATTCCTAACTGAGGCCAAGAAAGAAGGATTTGTCGGTTTAAATGGTCACCGGTCTGTCAGAGGATGCCGTGCTTCTACATATAATGCTGTTCCATACGAGGCATGCAAAGCACTTAGTGAATTTATGACTCAGTTTCAAAAAATACACGGGTGAAAAAGATATTAAAAATTTAAGATTATCTATTTACTACCACTTTTCGCACGGAGGAAATTCACCATATAGCGTAACCAATAATCGATCTGTTTCTTCCGACCGTAGATCAAACTACTTTTATTGAAGGTCTTTGTCTATTAATTTTATCTTCTCTTCAAATCTTCAATAATAATATTCTTGTCATCTAAATTGATTACACCAACTATTTTGAATTAAAATCAGATATTACTTCATCCTAAGAACTCCACCTTTCTTAGCTTAATTAAGTAAAAAAGGATGGATAGAGGATAAAAATTTAATACAGAGACATTACATGTGTCCACCTCTTCTTATATCTACTTACTAGAACGTTTGTATGGTGTTCTGCTGGTTGTTGATTTCTCTTTTTAATTAGAAAGATAAAAAACTATCCAGTGGTAAGATACTTGTTCCATTCTCTTCTCATAACTTTTCTGTTGTAATTTCTCTTTGATATGTATACCCATAATATTGGACGGGTTAATTGTCAGGAGATTGGATGGTCCATTCTAATAATTTTCCCTTATTATATTCACAAGGGAGTTTACGGGGGAATGACTATTATTATCGGCTTTCATTCATTTAAATTATTCAAGTATTGGATATAGAAGGTCGCTAAAAATAGAATATCTTGTCATAAGAAACTTTTTTTATATAAAAATGATTAAAGTGAGGAGGAATAAAATGCATTCATCTCATTCAAAGAACATAACTGTTATACCCTATATTCTTGCATTTTCACTGATTTTTGCAATGGTACTAGCTTCAATGCTATTTAAGAACCCAGAAGTTATTCTTCCAGAGATTGCGGCAATGGCGATAGCGATGTGGGTTTACAAGGAACCCAACTGGATAAGACAGCCATCAAAGATATTCTTTGCTCCTACACTAACAGCAGTCATAGGGTTTATTATAAATCAGTTTCCAGTTAATTACGTGGGTAAAATCATCCTCGTTCTTGTATTTATGGTAATCTTTTTACGTATCATCCAATCAAATTTAGCACCTTCCCTCGCAACTGGTTTATTGCCAATAGTAGTTAATGCTGAACATTGGTCATTTATTGTATCTGCCATGATTTTTTCCTTTATCATTTTTTTCGGAGTCGTCTTATATAACTTAAATAAAGGACTCGAGAAAAAGGTAATGATACGGTACAAATATTTGACTGTGTTCCTTGTTCTTCATGGTATTTGGATTAGCTTATGTTGGCTATTTGATTATGTACAATTCGCAGTCATTCCTCCAATAGTGGTAGTTGTCTACGAATCGCTTCAGAAGCCAATGTATGGAGAAAAGATGGCATTTAAACAGGTTGTTGTGTTAACTATTTCAATAACGATTGGAACGCTGTTGTATTATGCACTTGATTCCTGGGTCATAATTCTGCTCCTAGATATGCTTTTCATGTTGCTTTTATTACGCATTGCAGGCATGAGGCTCCCAGCTGTCTACGCCTTTCCATTACTTCCCTTTGTTTTCCCTGCACACGTTGTACCAATGTTGCCAGTGGGAACACTAATTAGTGCTGTATTCTTCTTTAGTTTAGTACTAGCATATAAAAAATATGAGATGAAGCAAAATATAAAGGCGGACAATTGATTTAGGATACTGGATAGTAGTAAGTCTAACTCTCATTGTGTTTAAATTTTAAAGTTGGAAGATACAATGAAAGAAAAGAGAATAAATTCCTATATTCTTAATATTCCGTTAGAATCGTAACAAATTTTTTTAGTGAATGGATAACAGCTAGTCCTATTTAAAAGTAGAATTTTCATTTATCCTAATAATTATATTGTTGATCAACAAGGGAGAAAGGCTGGAGTCACTCAGATGGGATTACTAGATAGATATTCAACAAAAACAAGAGATATTAACTCAGGCCGAGAATGGAGAAAAACACTATTTTTCCAAAACGTAACAAACCAGAACGTATCCTCTGGATTAATTTCTAGCACTTTGGTCATGACAGGACCAGCGGTTATTATTTTAGAAGCCGCCGCTTTCGGTGGTTTTAGCCCCCAGCAAACCATCAACTGGATGTT
>JAPSKD010000483.1 GCA_031177865.1 Bacillus sp. (in: firmicutes)
GAAATTAATAGTGTAATAGAAAAATATCTTGCTAGTTTTGGATATAAATTTTCTGTTGAACAGCCAGTCCAGAGACAACCAAATCAACCAGCACCAACACAGCAGCCTGCACAGTCAACGACTCCACAACCTGAGCAGCAGCAGCCTGTGACAGAAACACAACCAACTACAACAACACAAACGACAAGTGCTTTAAGTGTTTATGAGCAAAAAGTGGTGGACCTAACCAACCAAGAACGTGCAAAAAATGGGTTGCCTGCACTTAAAGTGGATGTAACACTTAGCAAAATGGCGCGTGAAAAATCCCGTGACATGTCTGCAAATGGCTACTTTAGCCATACAAGCCCAACATACGGTTCTCCTTTTGATATGATGAAAAAATACGGGATCTCGTATCGATATGCAGGTGAAAATATTGCCATGGGGCAGCGAACTCCTGAAGAAGTGGTCAAAGCTTGGATGAATAGTGAAGGGCACCGCAAGAACATCCTTAGCCCGAATTTTAACTATATTGGTGTTGGATATGTTGCACAAGGAAATTATTGGACACAAGAGTTTATCGGTAAATAGATCTAATAAAAATGGCTTGGGGATAAAGTTTTTCCCCAGGCTTTTTTAGTGAAATCTTATTTATTTTGCAGTGTTTGTAGAATTTTAGAAAGAAATGAAAATCCCTAATCGACAAAAAATTTTCTAGGAAATAAATAAAGCTGGTTTTTCAACAGGGACCAAGCTGGCTTTAATTAAACGTTTGTTTAACAATATTTCCTCCAAATTATGTCGATAACCTAGTAAATATGTAAAGTAAAAAACAATAAATCGACATGTCCCTGTAATTCCTTTGAAACAACCCTTTGGTAACCTATTTTTAAAATGCAAATTTTGGTTAGGAGACCATGAAATGAGAAGGAAAAAAAGGCGGAGGCTTAACTGGCGAAATATAATAGGCTTGTTTTTATTTATTATCCTTATCGCTGGTGGAATATATGGGTTTACAGTCTATAATTCTTTTAATAAGGCAGTAGCAACTATGCATGAACCGCTCGAAGACAAACAAAGTAAGAAGAAACAGCCTGAAGCCTTAAAAAAGAAAGAACCATTTTCCGTTTTAATGCTTGGTGTGGATGAGCGTGAAGGAGACAGCGGCCGTTCTGACACGATGATTGTGTTAACAGTAAACCCAAACAATAATTCTGTAAAAATGCTGAGTATTCCAAGGGATACCATGACAGAAATCGTCGGTAAGGGGAAAGAAGATAAGATCAACCATGCATACGCATTTGGCGGAGTTCCAATGGCCGTAGATACGGTGGAGAACTTCCTTGATATTCCGATTGATTATTACGTCAAAATTAATATGGAAGGCTTTAAGGATATTATTGATACAGTGGGCGGGATTAATGTCGAGAATGATCTTGCTTTTAAAGTAGAAGAATTTAATTTTCCTTCTGGTCAGATTCATTTGAATGGCGAGGAAGCATTAGCTTTCATCAGAATGAGATACGATGATCCGAATGGAGACTTTGGCCGTCAAGAACGTCAACGGCAAGTAATTCAAGCAGTGATCAAAGAGGGGGCAAGCATCTCAAGCTTATCGAAAGCCCCGGATATCTTCCAAGCGATTGGAGATAATGTCAAAACGAATCTTACCTTTGAGGAAATGATTGACATCCAAAAGAATTATAAAGATGCTGGGAAAAACATTGAACAACTGGTAATACAATCAGAAGGAAAAATGATTGATAATATCTATTATGGAATTGTAACAATAGCAGAACAACAGCGTATTCAAGATGAATTAAAATCACAATTAGAAATGAATAGTGATAGCTGATTTTATTAGCATAGTATTCCGATTAAAGGACTGGAGATTATCGTACCCAGTCCTTTTCTTTTTCTAAATCTAATCGGTTAACTTTTTAAAGAGGGTTTTTATCATCTGAAATAGAAATATTTTAAATACTTTTAGAATGGAGATGAAGTTATGTATATACCAAAATATTTTAAGATTAATAATGAAGAAGTTATATTTGACTATATTGAAAAGAATAGCTTTGCTACCTTGTTTTCTCAGCATAATGGAGAACCCTGTGCCACTCATCTGCCACTCCTTTTAAA
>JAPSKD010000137.1 GCA_031177865.1 Bacillus sp. (in: firmicutes)
ACTGCTTCCTTTCTTATCCCCGTAAGCCAACCATGCAGCGTTGCTGCACCAAATATAATTATATAAAGGTCTAGACTGCTACTATGGCTGGCGAAGAAGGTTGATATACTATGATGGGAGATTACCTATTTTGGTTGTTGCACCAGTCTTGCTTATTTTAATGAATAATAAAGGAAGTTTTTTGGACCATCTGTTATTCCATCATGATGTTAAGGGTAATGCCTTTTTTAAAAATTTTTGGCTGGGCCTATTTTTTTTTTGCATTTTGGAATTCCTACCATATAATTAATAAACTAATAATCACCAACATATACTATCTATTGAATTGATTTTTATATTTAATACCATCTTATTATGCTCTAAAGAAAAAAGGTTGCCTGAGCAACAGCAACCTTTTCTAAAACTTTCAATTTGAAATTGTAACCTTAGAGAGAAACCTTATATCCTTGAAACCTTTTGTTTTTTTACACTATTTTTAACTATTTATTTAGATTTACCACGAGATGCCATTAATGTCATAATAATGGCTATAGCTAATCCGAGTACTCCTACCCAAGTTATGGAACCTAGCGATACCATTTCTACAAAAATCCCACCAATTGCTGCTCCTGCAGCCATCGATAATTGCATCACTGATTGATTTAAGCCTAGAAGTACACCTGAAGATTCTGGTTTTATGATTGTCAAGTTGTACTGTACTGCAGGAGCTGATGCCCAAGCTCCGAAAGACCACAATATTAGTACAATTATAACACCGATATAAGTGTTGGTAATCAATGATAAAAGAATAAGCATAGCAATGTGTAGAAGCATCGTACCTATTAGTGTACGTGACACGCCCCATTTGTCTGTACTAAAACCACCGAATTTCGAGCCGAATAAACTAGCGACACCGAATATAAGCAAAACTCCGCTTAATAATTTTTCACTGATACCCGAAATGTTCAACAGATAAGGAGATAAGTAGGTGTAAGCGACTGAATACCCTCCAAGCCAGAAGAAGGTGATTGATAAACCAATCGTTACTTTTCGATCCTTTAGAAGTGCAAGCTGTTGCATTAATGGAACCGGTTTATCCCCTTTAGTAGGTGGAATGACTAATGAGATTATAATTATCGCTAAAAATCCAAGTAGAGCAATTCCGCCAAATACCGCTTTCCAGCCGTATGCATCTGTGATAATTCGCCCTAGAGGAACACCAATGATTAAAGATGCGGTAAAGCCCATTATTACAGTGGCAATCGCACTACCTTGTTTACCTTCAGGTGCTATTTTTGCCGCGATAGTCAGAGCTGTAACTACTACCATTCCAGCCCCTAGTGCCATTACAATTCTTGATAATATAAATAAGGTGTAACCCGGTAATACGAATGCAAGTATGTTCCCTATCACAAACAAACCTAGAGATACAATCATAAGCTTGCGTCTATCCATGCCTGATGTTAATGCCATAAGAATGGGTGTAAAGATTGCATAGACAAGCGAGAATATGGTAATTAACTGTCCTGCAGCCGCCAAAGTGATTCCTAGTGAATCTGCAATGTTATCCAAAACACCTGAGATAACATATTCCGATGTTCCAACTAAAAAACTTATAATTGCTAAAATGTAAATTTTAAATGTGTTAGACAAAATATTCACTCCTTAATATATTATATTTACATATCTTGAAAAGACGATATGTTAACTACAAAATTAAACATATCGTGATATCTCGAAATGTTTGGCGTAAATAAAGCTGAATCCTTTGAAAGAATTCAGTTATATTTACTTTAGATCTCTTGCTCAAAAATGGTTGCAATTTTTTTAATGACTTCTTCATCTCTTTTGTAATACGTATACTTTCCAATACGTTCTGTCTTAATTAAACCAGCTCGCAAAAGAATAGTAAGATATTGAGAAGCTGTTGATTGCGTCATTTTTAATTGCTCTGTTATTTGACTAACGCATACCCCTGTTTTTCTCATATCAATCCCTTCATGGGGTTTAAAATGACGCTCAGGTTCTTTTAGCCAGTGTAAAATTTGCAACCTAGATTCATTAGATAAGGCTTTAAAGATTTCAATAGGCTTCATGTCTTTTATTATATCTAAAAAATGCGATATGTCAATATGAATTTGATGATAATTATATATCATTAGAAAAAATGTAAAAAAATAGTCGGTATCATTCCCCCATCCATACGGATTGGAGACCCTATAAATGCCGATGCATAAGGACTACATACAAATGTAGTTAGTCTGCCTATTTCAGTTGGTCTGATAAATCGTTGTATTTCAGATTGAGGTAGGTTTGTAGTCATAAATTCTTTCTCTTTTTCTGAAAAATTCATATCTTCATTAGGGTACATACCATCAATTATTTGATGCACATTTTCAGAGAGTGTTGGTCCTGGCAGGATTGTATTAACTGTAACTTCTGTTCCAATTGTTAATTTAGATAAGCTTTTTGACAATGATAATAGCATTGATTTTGTCATACTATACTGAGGCATTAGTCCAGAAGGCATAATTGCTTCTTCACTCGCAATAAAGATAATACGACCATAATTATTCTTCAACATTTTAGGTAAATAAAATTTAGATAATCCGTTTGCAGCCAGAACATTAGTGCGAAAGTATTTTTCCCATACTTCATCGTCAACGTCCTCATATTGCATAATTTCTTAAATACCCATATTGTTAACTAAAATATCAATATTGGGATATTTATTAATTAAAGCTTCTCTTTGTTGAATATCCACCAAATTGAGTACCAATAGGTACTTTTGCAGAGTTTCCAATACAAAAAAAGCCAACTAACTTATCATTTTGGTCAAGCACTATGTAATACGAGTTTTCAAGTATTTCCTTTAAAGTATCAGGATTCAACTCATTGTTATAAAAGTCATAGGGTGTATCGTATTTCCAATTTAATATTTGTACGGCAAAATCCTCGCTCATATTTCTAATAAATAATGGCATCTAATCCCCTTCAATCCAGTAAATTAATTAATTACTTTACTTCACCACTTCATTCAATTTTCCTTCTTCAATAAACCTGACCGTTACTTTAAGAACATCTCTTCACAATCTCTATTACCTGTTAAACTGTGATCTTCAACAATCTAGCCCGTTTGTGGAATAAGCATAATTCAAAAAGTTTCCCATAATGAAAAAACCCCCTGGACTTTATATTCCAAGGGAGTAAAACACTTTATTATTCAGTAAACAACTTTTTTATCTAGTAAAGAAGGTTTTTATCCTAATACAACTTGACCATTTCGGTCTTGAGCGACAAGGACGCAAATTTGTTCCTTAGAAATCCCTCGTTTTGTAGCGACACCACCACGCTTACGAGCCTTTCTATGAGTGATAGATTTCTTCCCTTTATCGCTTTTTTTCTAAGAAGAAGGTTTCATCGCTCTCTACGATACCTTTTAAGGTTTGATTACCTAATGAGCGAACAGCATTCAAGATTTTATGTCGCCAATAAAAAGCCGTAGAAATGTGGATTTCTAAAGCCTCGGATATTTTAGGTAGCGTATAACCTTCTACCATCATTTCAAAGTATTTTAGCCATTTATGAGGGTATCGAGAACCTGATAGTGGAGTATGGTCAAATAGCAACAATCTATACGAAAACAGCGTATTTGAATGATGGGAAGAGTATTACTGTTATAATCTTAAGATTAAAGTCTGACATAATGGAGTGTATCTTTTCAAATAATTCCCTATGCGTTGAATGAAAGTTCACTGTGCACCTCTTTTTTAGCTGTAAAATAAATCAATTATGTTACTTCAATTTATTAAGTTTTAATTGTAAGTTTTTCTGTAAATCTTAGTACAATTTTTGGGCTCCTTGTTGTGCTAAACTGCTTTGTTAGTACAAAAGTTTATTTATAAATCTTACCATACAAACCCTCTTAATAATGCTAAAAGCAGTGCGATTTCGGGTGTGAAATCCACTGCTTTTATACTTGTTTTTATATATGCTTTTTCCTACGTGGGTACTCCAAAAGAGAACGGCTTACCAGAAGGATTGGTCTTCCCTCTCAATGCCTTTGTTTTACCATACATTGAAGGTTAAATTCAAAATCTACGCTAGTTATTGTTCATAATTAAATACCCAACTCTTTGCATTCGGATTTAGAATGAGATCCTGACTAAAGTTCTTTTTTGGGTTTAAACTAGAACAAGTAGGTTTTTACCAACACGGTCACGAACCGTTCAAAATTAAAATTAATAAGGACCATTTTCTTTGTTACAGGATCTTCCTTGCAAACCATACGTGCTTCCCTGTAGAAAACGTAAAATAGCATTGTAAGTACGTTTTTTTAATTAAAATATTTAACTTCAAGTTAAACGAAATCAAAAAGAAAAAGAGAGGAATTTAATCCCCTCCGTTGAGACCCTTATGCTCTTTTTCTAAAAGGGTCATCTCTATATTCAGCTTTTCGTTTATAAATAACTACACCTGCTTCTTCTTTTCCATTCTTGGAGGGAATAACAGCTTTTTTGCTTGCAACTGCTTCACCCAATTTGTAAGAATCCCGTTTTGTTTTCATGCAGAAGCACCTCCATAAATATTATTAATAGTATTCAACAGGTTGTGATTATCGAGAAAAATTTGATCAATCTCTTCTTGACTTAATTCTCGTCTTCCTGTAATTGCAACCGTTAATACTAATTGGTTCCCTATAGGATAGCATAACACATAAGTATTATCAAAAGCAGAAGGATTTTTTTCTAAAACCAGTTCCTCGCTTTGTAAAAAACAATCCCTCCCAAAAAGGTTTTATATTAAAATTAAGCCTCATTTAATACTGTATGGTTGCTAAACATACTCTTAGATCAGAATAAGGTCCAATAAAATCCGGCTTGGTTATTTTTTGTTAAATCAAAAAAGAAAAAGCGCTTACTTCACGCGTAAAATTCCCAATAACCTATATTAGTAACCGGATTTTCGTTTTCAACCAGATTTCGGTCACCAATTATCGGGGACTGGTACCCTTGATCCAGTTTTTTATGTGGATTTAGAATTATCGATGTTAATCATCTGTTTTTTGTTTCTATGTGTCACTTTCACAAGCCTTCTAATTTTCCATGTTTGCCAGTTCATGGCAATTAGGCTGAAAATCATGAGAATGAGTCCTATAATAATTCCGTAGTGCGTTGGTTCCCCAAGAAAAATGACGCCGAGCGTAATAGTAACAAATGGGGCAAGAAATGTGACCATGCTCGCAAGAACAGGTCCTCCAACTGAAATAATCCAATAGAAGATAACATACCCAAATCCAGACCCAAAGCACCCCAGTACAATTAAAGAAATAATCACATCTACATTATTCAAGTGTACAAAAGCCGTTGGTTCAATGACCAAACTGATAATTCCATTTAATACTGCCGAAACCAAAAGCGTCCAGAAACCAAGTATCTGTGCAGGAATTTCTGAAAAACACTTTTTCACCCAAATGGAATTTAATGCATAGGCAATTGTTACACAAAACATAAGAAGTGCATATACGATAGAAAATTGGCTGCCTGACGCTTGTCCAGATGTTGTAAGGAGCAAGATTACGGCTATAAACCCCAATATCAGGCTGACAGTTTGGAAACTTTGTGGCTTTGTTTTCAATAAAAAAATGGAAAAGATTACGGTAAACATCGGGGTCGTAGCATTCAAGATGCCACTCAATCCGGTGTCAATGCCTTCCAAAGCAAACCCTAAAATTGTCCACGGAATGGCAGCTCCGAGTGCTACTACAAAAAGGAAGAACTTGCTGATCCGTTGTTTGGTTGAATGCCTTCTTTGTATCCACAAAAGAGGAGTGAGTGCTAATAATCCGAATGTAGATCTGAAAAAGACAATTGTCGGTGATTCAAATAACGAAAGAAGCCCTTTCGTCCATAGGAACGAAGAGCCCCATAGTAAGCTTAAAATGAGTAAGGCAATGATCGGTTTCATGCCCTTAACCTCTTAAATGTTTCCGGGATTGATGGTTGTGCACCCATTTTTGTGACTACAAACGCCGCTACTTCGGTTGCATTCTTCACTGCTTCCACAAGTGAATCTCCCTGGCATATCTCAACCGCAAGAGCCCCATTAAAGGCATCTCCCGCACCTGTCGTATCCACAACGTCAACTTTTATCGCTTCAACAAACCCATGTTCCACATTATTCATGTAAAATGCTCCCTTTGAACCGAGGGTAACAATTATCGTTCCTATGCCTTTATTCAATAAAACTTTACACGCCTCGATCAATTTCTCTTCACTGGTTGGTTCAATTCCTGTTAGTAATGCAAGCTCTGTTTCATTTGGCGTTAGGATAGATACTTTCTTTAATAATGAATCGGGTAACTCCTTTGCAGGTGCGGGATTCAAAATGACTACCGTTTCGGATTCTTCAGCAATCCTGATGGCTTTCTCTACACAATCGAGTGGTATTTCAAGCTGAATAAGGAGTACATCGCTGTTCCGGATCACATCAGATTCTTGGTCAATCTGTTCAGGTGTGACAAGAAAGTTTGCCCCTGGGAATAAAACAATTGAATTTTCTCCAGAATCCGAAACTTGGATGATTGCTTGTCCAGTAATGCCTTCTTCTTTAACAGCAACTGTATTAACTCCTTTATTTGCTAAATTCTTTTTTGCCTGATTGCCAAATGCATCTTTTCCAACTTTGCCGATAAAAGAGACGTTTGCACCAAGCTGACTAGCGGTTACAGCCTGATTCGCCCCTTTCCCTCCAGAATGGACAGAAATAGCCGAGCTATGCAGTGTTTCGCCTTCCTTCACGATATGGGGGACGCGATAAACAAGATCGATGTTGATACTGCCTACAACTGAGATGTTCATGCTCTACACCCCCTTTCACGAACTTAAGCGTTTTTTAATAGTATTAATCAACTGTGGCTTTGTCAAAATGCCTTCCTGTAAACCTAATAATTTTGCCATACTTGCTACCGCAGGAGGTTTTAGCATGCTTTTTTCCAATACTTCATGATTATAAAAAACTTGCTGTGCATCATTATCAGACACTAGCCGACGGTTCGCCATAACTACAATTCTTTCAAAATGCTCTGTAACAAATTCCATATCATGTGTAATGGTAACGACTGTCTTTCCTTTTTCATGTAAATGATCAAGGATGTTCTCTAATCTTTTTAAGCCAATCTTATCTTGTCCAGCTGTTGGTTCGTCCAAGATAATGACATCTGAATCCATCGCTAATACAGAAGCAATCGTAACGAATTTTCTTGTTGAATAGGGTAGATTATATGGGTTTTCCTCTTTTAGTTCGTAAATACCGCAAAGCTTTAGTGCCCATTCTGTCAATTCATCTACTCGCTCAGGCTCGAATCCCATGTTTTTTGGACCAAACCTAACTTCTGATGCAACATCGTTGTGGAAAATTTGATCATCTGGGTTTTGAAACACATAGCCCACTTTACGTGATACTTGGGCTGTCGTGTAATCTTTCGTATCCCAATCCCCAACATGGACCGAACCCTCGGTTGGCTTCAGCAGTCCATTCATGAGCTTAACCGCGGTTGTTTTTCCTGCTCCATTTTGACCGATAATGGCAACCCTTTGGCCGCCAGTTATGCTCAATGTAAGATTTTCTAATGCCTTCGTACCGTCCGGATAAGAGAAGCTTACATTTTGCAATTTCAAGTAAGACATGGAAAATCCTCCTTCACTAGCCCCCAGGCGATACTTTCCGCCAGTTCTTTATCACGAATCGGCACAAATTTTAATGGAATGCCTGACTCTTGTAATTGAAGAGCGATTTCCGTTACGTGCGGATATTGGATGTTATAGTTAGCGAAATCCGGATTCGCAAACACTTCTCTTGCAGGACCTTGCAAGACAATTTCTCCTTCATTCAATACGATGATATTATCAGCGTATTCTGCGATAAGGTCCATTTTATGCTCCACCAGCAGAATGGTTTTTCCTTTTTCTTTCATTAATCGGATGATGTCAAATACATGCTCTGTTCCAATTGGATCGAGCTGGGAAGTCGGTTCATCAATGACTAAAATGTCGGGATCCATCACGATAATAGAGGCAAGCGCGACACGCTGACGTTGTCCCCCCGATAATTCAAATGGTTTTTTATCTCGAAGATGTTCGATTTTCACTAATTTCAATATTTCTTCAACACGGCGTTTTATTTCATTTTCTTCAATCCCTAAGTTTTCAAGCCCATATGCTACTTCATCAAATACTGTATCCTTTACACCTGATATTTGAATAAATGGATTTTGGAATACATAGCCGATTTTTTCTCCAAGTTGACCTAATTGATAATCAGCCATATTTTTCCCATCAACAACGACATCACCTTCGATATTTCCTTTATAAAAATGTGGGATGAATCCCCTTATTGTATTACATAAAGTTGTTTTACCGGAGCTGTTATTTCCAACAATTGCCGTAAAACTGCCTTTTTCTATCGTAAAGGAAATATTTTTTAATACATTCTCATCACCGACGGGATAACGATACGATACGTTTTTCATTTCAATAATTGAACTCATGACAACACTCTCCAGACGATTAATGCAACTAAGATGAGTAGAAAAATAAAGGGTAGAATCCGGTCTGCTGTACTTTTCGAAAGCTTATATAAGCTTGTTTTTTTCACAGGCGCCGAAAATGCGCGTGATTCCAATGTAATGGCTCTTTCTTCGGTGCTTGCAATGGAAGAAAGGATTAGTGGGGTTAAGGTTGGTATGAACGCTTTTGCCCTGACCAACATAGATCCTTCCGTTTCTACCCCTCGTGTTTTTTGAGCTTCCATAATCGTATTTGCTTGGCGTTTCATTTCAGGAATAATTTGTAATGTCGACATGACGACATACGCTCCCATTGGTGGTAAACCGATATCTTCAAGAGACTTCACGAAATCCTTTACTTCGGTAATTCTAAAAAACAGGATGAATGCTGATCCAATGGCTAATATATTGGAAGTCAGAATAAGACCATATTGAAGTCCTTCCGTGGTCCATTTGAAAATCCCCCATTCTCCCATTACCGTCTCGCCAGGATAAAAGAAGAGCTGCATGAAAAATACAAGTATTAGAAGGGAGAGAAGAGCTTTCAGGATAATCGCGATGAATTCCTTGAAGACATGTGATCCGGCAAAAAGTGCTACAATCATTAAAACAGGAAACCATGCATATGCGAACAAATAATTTGGAATGATGAGGACCGCGACAGTTACAAATAATGTAAAAAAAAGTTTTGTCATTGGATGTAGCTTTAATATAAAGTTTTGGTTCATCTCAACCACCTCTTAAAAAAGTTACCCCTTCTGTTCCTTGAAGTAAGGGGAAGGGGAAGAACAGGTCATTTCATAATTTAGCATTGTCTTACAAATATAAGTGTCCATAATTCATTTTTGATAAATAGCGGTTTGACATTTTTTTCACAATGAAGTAGACAATAAGAACGGAGATAACTTTATCTGCAATTTCAGTAATGATTGCTGAAGAGAATACGGCTGTCCATAATTGCTGCCCGGCAGCAAGGAAAGTTGCGGTAATAATAGATCCTGTGCCTCCAGTAGCTCCACCAAAGACTAATACTGTGATAGGCGCAGAAACAATGGTTGCGATAAATGTAATGATAATACCAGAAATAATCGTTTTAGGAATCGTTTTGAACATTCCATTTTTTGAAAGAAAACCTACTCCAAGTCCAACTGCCATGGATGTTAATGCATATGGCAAGAAAACAGGATTGAAGATGGCATTAATAAGATTCGTGACAAGTCCAGCAATTAGGGCAACCCACGGCCCAGCAACTACACCGATTAGAATGGTCCCAATCGTATCAAGGTATATTGGGAGTCTCAATACATTGTGCAATTGGAATCCGACAATATTGATCGCAACCCCAATTGGAATTAAAAGCATAGCCATCATGTTAAAATCATTTTTAAAACTACTTTTCATTTCTTTTCTCCCCCTTTGTTTTTTATTGATTGATGTAACGGTTCATTTTCTTTATAGCTTCAAAAAATTGTTGAACGAATTCTTCCCTTTTGACTGTGTGAAGTACTTTCACATTTTTTGGAAGCCCAGTACGTTGTGAATAATCGACAACAGTTGTCCCCGCTGTGAGACGTCCCTCTAATTCAACTTCAACGTGGCAATCATCCCCTTCAAACAAATCTGGTGTGATAACATATGAAACTGCGCATAAATCATGAAGGCGAATCACTCTTTCAAAATGCTCCTCGTGGAAGGCTGTCCGTTTTGCATTATGAATATAAAATTTAAGAAGGGAGCTTATGTTTCGCGCAAGCTCAGTCCCTGTTACTTCGATTTCTGCCACTTCATCTAACGTGATATAGGCTTTATGAGTGACATCAAGCCCACTCATGACAATTGGAACGCCGGAACGGAATACAATTTCTGCAGCATGAGGATCTACGTATACATTAAATTCTGAAGTCGGCGTCATATTTCCGCCAACAGCCGCCCCTCCCATATAGGAAATGAATTTAATTTTCTTTTTCACTTCAGGGTGGGCCAGGAATAAAGCCCCAATATTTGTAAGGGGTCCTGTTGCAATAAGGACAATCTCTTCTTCACTTCTTAACAGTACGTCTTTCATTGCATCAATAGCTGTACGGTTACTCTCAGGGAGTATCGGTTCAGGAAGAATAACATCTCCGAGACCACTTTCCCCATGGACCTCTGCGGCCACCTCAAGAACCCGGAAAAATGGTTCATCAAGCCCTCTTGCAATTTCAATATCCTGCTTCATATAACTTGTAAAAGAACGTGCGTTATAAATGGTTTTGTTTTGAGTCTGATTGCCTGGCTCTGTTGTAATCAATTTGATATCAAGTTCTTCTGATGAAAATGCAAGCAAAAGCGCCATAACATCATCAATGCCAGGATCGCAGTCGATAATGACAGGTATTTTTGTCAATGAATTCACTCCTTTATTTAATTGGGGCCGTACTTTCCCTTGTTATTAGAGAAGGACTAAATTGTACGGATTCTGTTTTTCCTGTTTCAATTTGATTGATCAACAGCTCAACAGCTTTTCGTCCCATCTCATATGTATCTTGGCGGATGGTTGTAAGTTTCGGAATCAGTGAGGACACGATTGGAATATCATCGAAACCGATGACGGAAAGCTCTTCTGGAATTTTAATATTTAATTCATGAGCTGCTTGATATACACCGAATGCCATCAAGTCGTTACAAGCAAATATGGCGGTAATATTGTTTGTCATTAGCAAATTTTTTGCATGTTCATAACCAGATTCGATTGTGAAATCACCTTCGGTTTGCAGTAACTTATGGTAATCTAGTCCAACTTTTTCTAATGCGAGACGAAATCCCCTTACACGCTCAAAAGAGTTTTTAATGGAATATGGACCTGATATACAAGCAATGTTTCGATGTCCCAAATCGGTTAAATGTTTGCCGGCCAAATATCCGCCTGTTTCATTGTCTAAATAAACAGCGGTATACTTTTTCCCCTCAATCCCTCTATCAAGAAGTGCACATGGAATCTTTCCTTCTTTTATAAGCTCCTCACTAGACGGAGTAAGGCGATCTTTGCTGGAAAGAATAATGCCATCTACTTGTTGTTCTTTTAATACTCGTAAATATCTCTCTTCTTTCTCCGATTGGTCATCAGAATTACAAATAACCAAGCTGTAATTTCTTTTATTTGCTTCATCTTCTGCACCCCTGCAAAGCTCCGGAAAAAACGGATTCGCAATCGTTGGAACGATCAGTCCCAGTAATTTTGATTGCTTTGTGACGAGTCCTCTTGCAAATTGATTAGGCTGATACTGGGCTTCCTCAATTACTCTCATCACCTTTTCACGAGTTTCCTCGGTCATCCCCTCCTCCTTTTGATTCAACACCCTCGAAACAGTTGTAATAGAAACGCCTGCCTTCTTTGCAATGTCTTTAATTGTCAACTTAGCCATGAAATCTACCTCTACGCTTTGTATATTTGAAGCACAAATTAAGAAAACGTTTTACGAAAACGTTTTCTTAATTTCCTCTAGAATAAAGTAGGTGCTACTAATTGTCAATATTTTTTGATAATTTAGTATTTTTTAATTTTTTATTAAGAATTACTTGGACGGAGTTATTATAAAAAAGCTTAGGAATAGGATATTTTTAGCGAAGCTTTTATAAAAAAACGGCACCAACCGTGGCCTTTCGATTTGGTAATTAATTAATCGTTTTATTAAATTCACAAAAAATAGCTATATATCAATCTTTTATTGATTTAAACGAAAAAAAGAGAATACAACAGAGAAAAAGATTATTCCTTTTGCCGACATCATTCAGTACCTAAAAATAAAGAAA
>JAPSKD010000138.1 GCA_031177865.1 Bacillus sp. (in: firmicutes)
TAGTAGATCGTGTAGGAAAACTACTTACTCCGTTACTATTACTGTTAATCGTAGTCATTTCAATCAGAGGATTTGCTTCTCCGATTGGTTCCATTGGTGAGGCGGTAGGAAAATACAGAGACGGAGCGTTTTTTGGCGGGTTTGTCGAAGGGTATTTAACGATGGATGCAATTGCCGCTCTTGTATTTGGGGTTGTTGTGATTAATCGCGTGCAGGAAATGGGAATAAACACAGAATCTGTTATTCGTTCTTATACGATTAAGGCAGGGATCATTGCAGGGATTGGGTTGTCGTTTGTCTATATATCGTTATCATATATTGGTGCCACCTCTGTTGAGGGTGTTGGAATGCAGGAAAATGGAGGGGCTATTCTTTCTTCTGTGACATCACTTTTATTCGGACCATTTGGTTCGGTCATTCTTGCTTTGGTTATTACCGGAGCATGTTTAACCACTTCTGTAGGTTTGGTTGCTGCATGTGGTGAGTATCTAAGTCAACGATTTACTAGACTATCCTATCCTGTTGTTGTGACTATCCTTTGTCTATTTAGCTTTACAATGGCGAATTTAGGATTAAGTCAATTAATTTCTGTTTCTATACCACTGCTAATTAGCATTTATCCGATTGCGATTGTCCTAATTTTATTATCTCTATTGCAATCCTATATATCGGTGTCGAGGGCAGTTTATATAGGAGCAATTATTGGTGCGGGAATTGTTAGTATCTATGATGGCTTAACAACTGCCGGTATTGAGGCAGCATCTATTTCGACGGCATTCACTTTCATTCCGCTTTACACGAATGGATTAGGATGGCTGATCCCAAGTATTGTGGGCGGGCTGCTAGGGTTATTTTTTCAATACACAAAGCTTTTTAAATGGGCAGCTTCATCAAAATAAAACAAAAAGGATAGATGAGCATGATAAAAAATGCTCTTTCTATCCTTTTTTTGTATTAACTAACACCTTACATATTTGCGTTTAAAGCCTAGCTTCCCTCTTTCTAATTCCTTTTGAATGTTCTCGGACGCAAGCAGGATGCTGCTTTTTTTCTTGCCCCGCTTCATTTCTACTGGGCCAACTGCCTTAGCGGTTTCAATCGCCATTTCATGGAGCGGCACATATGAAATAGCGACGGTGTAAATAAAATTATTCATAGCAGATTTCGTTCTATCTAGAGAATCGTGAATGGTATTTTCTACTTGGTCAAGCATTCTGGCAAGCTTGTCTGCATTAAATTCACTGTCCGGGCGATTCCCCAACAGCCAGCAGTAACAGCTCCATCCTGCTGACATTTTAAGTTCTTCACCGCTTGCGATCCATTTATCTGCAACAGCTTGTGCAATATCGGTTTCAGACAAAGTAACGGCAACTACATAATCGGACAGCATATAAAAATACGCTCCATCTATCCAACGCTCAAAATCTGCCTCAGTCATTGCCATGGGGTCAGCAATGATGCCGGCAAAATACATGGCATCATAGTTCCCGGTGGCGTATAGTTGCTCGGCTAAAGGCTGATCTTTCTTAATCTTTCTCGCGAGCGGCTTCATTGCGCCTGTAGCCACACCAAAAAGAGGCTCATGTGCACCATTACTTATGTAAGTTTTTTTGATTCGTTCTTTACCGAGCGCTTCTAGTTCCTGCATAACCAATGCGAAATCCATCTTTTTGCACTTCCTTTTATAAAAATTATACTCATTACATTGTATTACCTCTTTTCAACATTTCAACTTCATAAATTCTCGATATTCATTCCATACTCCTGCCCGTTTTTATTATAAAAAAAGCTGCATAGCAGCTCAGCACCCTTCCACGAAAGCGCAGATAATATGAAATGAGCCATAAGGTCATGAACGAAAGCATTTGGAGTTATGATGAAGTGATTTGCCCGCCGTTAACATGAATCGTTTGCCCAGTCAAAAACCGGGAATCGTCTAAAAGCCCGTATTACACGAATCCTAGATATGAACCTTATTACCCTGTGATATAAAAAGATTAAGCAGCAAAACGTTTTCCATTACCGATTGATAAATGTGAAATTTCATCTAAAATGTATCGTAACATTCATATGAAATAGTACCGTTTAATGCAGTGCTATTCCGTTGAAAATAAATAGCCTCTTCTTGCCTGAACTAACGGTCGGCTGAAGAAGAAAAACTTCTAAATATAAAATAACGAAAAACAGTGAAATGATAAGGAAACTGGATATGACACGTTTACATTGAATATGTTATCGTTTTTATGGCAAATGTTTCCGTTTTCCGGAGCTTTGTAAAAAATGACGCCTATGTACGATAATAAAGATATAAATTTTACAAAGGTGGTAATAAAATGAAAAAGGCAATTGAAAATTTTATGGATACTTACGGAAAATACATCATTGTATCAGGATTTGCTCAAAAACAATGGACTAAAAATGAGTTAGAGTACATGGTAAGCTTGTTTAGAGACGATTCTCAAAGATAATGTTGAGATTCGTTTTTTTAATTGGTTGTAAGGTTTTTAGATTTATCAGAACCATTAGGCTTACTCTTTTCTAATTAACACTACGCGATATGGAAAAAGTTGTGCTTTCATGATTCCTTCTTTTACAGCAGGGTCATTTTCCATCAGTTCTCTTGCTTCTTCCTCAGAGTCAACTTCGAGAATAACAATCCCCATCCCAGATGGATCCATATTCAATGTTCTGCCTGCTAAGATAAGTTTTCCTTCCTGCAGTAATCCTTGTAGCACCTCGAAATGATTCTGTACAATTGCTTCTTCTTTTTCTGTCCAATTGGCTTCATCTAATAATGAAGGAATAAGGTTAAGCTTGTATAAAAACTGCAACTTTTCCATGAATCAAACCCCCTATAGTAATGCTTTGCGAATACGGTAATGTCCTTTACCAGACACATTGCCTAAACCTCTATTAAGCTGTTGCATGGCTTCATTTCCCGCTTCCGTTTCCGTCGTCATCGTATGAGCACCATCATTTATAGCCGCTTGAATGGAAAGAAGTTTTAGGGCTTTCGCAATTCCACGGCCGCGATAATGTCGATCGACTCCTGTGTAATCAGTATATAGGACCCCAGACTCTTCCGTACTGAATAGGGTGGATACTCCAATAAAACGATCACCATCAAGAGCGATAAAAACCCACTTTTCTGGCGAACAATCTTCAGGAAGTGCCTCCTTACGCCACTCCACAAAAAGCAGGAAGGTTTCCGGATTGCCCTGGGTTGCCCTTTTGATGTTTCTACATATAAATCATACAATTTCTTTTCTGAACCTCACCTGGAATATCAGCTAAGGTAACAAAGGTGATACTATTAAATACCACTAAGCTTTTCCTCCAAATAAAAGATTAGAATTTATATTATTCTATATGTCATATAAAAATCCTTTTTTACAAAAGCTGGATATGACATCCCACCTGAAAAAATAGTAAAATAGGTATCTCAGGAGGGATATACTTCATGGCAAAGAAAATTGAAAGTGTACGGAAAGAGATTCATGCAGGTATAGAAGAAACAGCTGCAGCATATGTAGTTGAAAATAGATACAAGGGTTCTATTTTTTCATGGAAATTAATAAAAAGCTTACTAGGTTTAAAGAATATGTTTATAATCCTTATATTACTGGCACTCATCCTAACAGGTGCCTGGGTATTTACGGGCAGTACTTTTAGTAAAGAAAGTACAACTTTCGTAGAACAGGTACAAGATTTGGCTGTTCTAGCAACGGCAGAAGCACATGTGAAGGTAATCATGGAACAAGAGGATAATAAGTTATTTGGTAGGGATATTTCAGTTGATATCCCAGGTACAAAACGAGAATTATTACTAGTTGTCCCAGCTACAGTAATTGCCGGCGTTGATCTCAAAGCAGTAACCTCAGATGATGTGAAAATAGATGATAAGGAAAAACGAATGGAAATTACCCTCCCTCATGCAGCCTTCATCCAGGATCCAGCCATTCAAATGGATCAAGTGAAAACCTTCTCAGATGAAGGATTATTCCGCACCGAAACAAAGTGGGATGAAGGGTTTAATCTTGCAGCAGAAGCGCAAGATGAGATTCTAGCAGAATCAAAAGCCATTGGACTACTGCAAACAGCCGAAAAAAACGCTGAAAAGGTCCTGAAAGAATTCTTTGGAAACCTTGGTTATTCGGTGAAAATTTCATTTAAGTAACATTTTTAAATAAAAGAGTTCAATTCGAGACTAAGAATTGGATTCTTTTTTTTGAGCCCCCTCATTTGGACAGGCAAAGGCAAAATTATGGAAGTCCTGTCAGAATGAGCCCTGCATTTGGACAGGCAAAGGCAAAATTAAGGAAGTCCTGTCAGAATGAGCCCTGCATTCGGACAGGCAATGGCAAAAAGAAGCTAGTCCTGTCAGAATGAGCCCTGCATTCGGACAGGCAACGGCAAAACAAGGGAGCTCTGTCTGAATGAGCCCTGCATTTGGACAGGCAAAGGCAAAAACAAGGGAGCTCTGTCTGAATGAGCCCTGCATTCGGACATGCAATAGCAAAAAGAAGCTAGTCCTGTCAGAATAAGCCCTGCATTCGGACAGGCAACGGCAAAACCAAGCAAGCCCTGTCAGAATAAGCCTTTCATTCGAAACAGGCAAAGGCAAAAACAAGGGAGCTCTGTCTGAATGAGCCCTGCATTCGGACACGCAATAGCAAAAAGAAGCTAGTCCTGTCAGAATAAGCCCTGCATTCAGACTATCATTAAGCTACTATAATTCCATTTAAAGGAATTGTTGTAAAATAATGCACAAAAGTGTAAAATTACACTAAGTAAATAAAAAAGTTTCTTGGAGGGGCATTCGATGGGAAAAAATATATCTCCAATATTTTTGTATTATGGTGTAGTTCCACTTATCATTTCAATCATCACAATTATTATTCCAGCAGGTAACTTTTTGTTTTCTACTAGTCTGCCACTCATCATCGGTGGGTGTATTGCTGGTGCATTTGCAAGTAGGACACTGCTCAAAACAGATGATAAAAGCCGGCTTAGTCTTCTGTTCCTCTTTCCGCTAGCTTACACTGCTGTACTTTGGGCGATTTTTATGCTGATTAACGGCGGATTTTACGGGGCGGATTCATGGATATTTTATGGTGTTTTACATATAGCTATGGCGCCAATCTTTTTCATGTCGGTTCTAATGGGAGAGGGGAGATTGTTTCTTTGGGCACCTTTAGCATATGAACTAGCATTTGTGTTTACTATTTTCGTATCACTCCTGATAAAAAGAGTTCGCCCCGCTATTAACAAGAAGCAAGTTGTGACACTATTGGCAGTATTCATCCTGGCAATGGGTACGGGGGCTGCAGTTCAGTGGCAGCGGAGTAAGACAGTTCTGCCATCCTATGGTTTTGAGTATGGCGGCGGCTATTCTTCTACTGATTTGACCCCTTATGAAGTGACAAATCCAGATAATAAACTGCCTAAGCTTTCAGAGCCATCTACTTTTACAATCAAGAATTCTAGAGATATGCCTATATTAGACGGTGCAGAAGCAGCATACCCAGTCTATTCCGCTTTTGCTAACACAGTCTATGAAAACATCAGCAAAGTCGATAACGTTTGGGACATCGTCAGCTTCACCAATACAATTTATTCCTATGAACGGCTCTTGTCAGGTGAAGTGGACATATACTTTGGTGCAGAACCTTCGAAAGAGCAGCAGGAAATGGCGAAAGAGCAGGGAAAGGAACTGGTCATGACGCCTATTGGCAAGGAGGCATTTGTCTTTTTTGTAAATCCTGATAATAAAGTAGATAGTTTAGAAGTCTCCGAGATTCAGAGCATTTATTCTGGGAAAATAAAGAATTGGTCTGAGCTTGGAGGAAAGAATGAGAGAATTATAGCCTTTCAACGTCCGAAAAATTCTGGCAGTCAAACACTCCTGGAAAAGATTATGGGTGACACGCCGATTATGGAACCTTTGAAGGAAGATGTTCCAGAAGGGATGGGCGGGATTATCGAACAAGTTGCCGATTACCGGAATTACGATAATTCCATCGGATTCTCCTTTCGCTTTTTTGCAACCGGAATGAGAGGCAATCCGGATATTAAACTTCTTGCAATAGATGGTGTCGAACCAACACCAGATAATATTTCGAGCGGAAAATATCCTTTTACTGCTAACCTTTATGCGATATCCTTAAAGGATAACAGCAAGACAACCATTGAACCCTTTTTGGAGTGGATGAAAGGGCCACAAGGTCAAGAGATTATCGAAAAAATTGGTTATATTAAAAACTGAACTTTAGCTAGAGGAGGAAAAGTAATTGAAAAAGGTTAGATGGGGAATTTTAAGCACCGCAAATATAGCTCAAAAATCGTTGATCCCAGCATTTGGACGTGCGAAAAATGCTGTGGTCGCAGGAATTGCCTCAAGCAGTGGAAAAGCGGAAGAGGTAGCAGCACAATTTAATATCGCTAAGTCATACAATAATTATGAAGAAATGCTGCAAGACCCAGATATAGACGCCGTCTATATCCCGCTGCCAAACCATTTACATAAAAAGTGGACGCTAGAAGCGGCCAAACATGGAAAGCATATTCTATGTGAAAAGCCAGCTTCGCTAACCGCGGACGAAACAAAAGAAATGGTTGAGTTTTGCCGTGAGAAAAATGTTAAATTTATGGAAGCCTTTATGTATCAATTCCACCCACAGCATGAACGGGTGAGAGAAATCATCAAAAGTGGCGAAATTGGTGATGTTAAATTTATGCGGGCTAGCTTTTCGTTTTTTCTTGCCCAACCAGAAGGCAATGTCAGAATGGATTCAGAGAAAGGTGGAGGCAGTCTCTATGACGTTGGCTGTTATGCGATTCACTCCATTCGGAATATTTTAGATGCTGAACCGGTAGAAGTGGATGTTCACGCCAATGTGGATTCAGACTACCAGGTAGATACCTCCGCTTTCGGTTATATGCAAATGGAAAAGGGTGTTCATGCTCATTTTGATTGCAGCTTTGATATGGTTTTTAGAGCAGAGTATGAAGTGATTGGGACGGAGGGGCAAATCAAGGTTCCAAGAGCATTCCGTCCAGATAATAATGGGGGAGAAGGACTTATTATTGTCCAAAAAGAGGGAGTAACAAGAGAAGAGAAAATAGTTGCGGATATTTATCGAGAAGAGGTTGAGCATATCTCGCAGGTGATCTTGGAGGATGGAGAACCTTCTTATTCAGGTGAAAATGCCATACAAAATATGCGTGTCATCGAGGCTTGTTATCAGTCTATAAAAACAGGAAAAATTATTAAGTTAGTATAATAAAAAAGCAGCATAATCCCTACGAATTATCAGGGAATGTGCTGTTTTTGTTTGTTCCTGAAATAATTTTCCAATACAAACATAGTGTTTTACCACTTTAGCGAGAAATAGTATTATAGGGAGAGGCAGAATTTTCGAAAGATTAATGAAAGGGGGAACTGAGCATGACAATAGTATTAGAAATGAAAAATATTTCGATAGAATTTCCGGGTGTAAAAGCGTTAAACGAAGTATCTTTTTCTACAGAGACAGGAAGTACTCATGCTCTTATCGGTGCGAATGGGGCTGGTAAATCAACATTAATGAAGGTTCTCTCAGGAGCTTATCATCATTATACTGGTGAAATATATTTGGACAGAAAAAAGGTCAATATTCGCTCGCCTAAGGATGCCCAAAATCTTGGCATTCAAATCGTTTATCAAGAAGTCGATACAGCACTAATTCCTTATTTGTCGGTTGGTGAAAACATCATGTTAAATGAAACCGTCAATGATATGGGTAAAAAACAATTCGTCAGCTGGAAGCATATACATGAACAAGCAACGAAAATATTGGATAGTATCCATGTAAATATCTCATCAAAGACATTGGTAAGTGAATTAACCTTAGCGGAAAAACAAATGGTTATTATTGCACGATCATTGGTGAAGCAATGTAAATTTCTCATTTTGGATGAGCCGACCGCGCCGTTAAGTCACTCAGAAACCGAAGAATTGTTTAGAATTGTGAGGGATTTAAAAAGCAGAAATGTCGGAATTATTTTTATTTCACATCGTCTTCCAGAGTTATTCGAGATTTGTGACGATATCACGGTAATGAAAAATGGTGAATTTGTATGTAAAGAAAAGATCACTGAAACGTCCCAAAATAGAGTAGTAGAATATATGCTCGGGGAAAAACTAGAAGAACAATTCCCAAAATATAAGGTGAACATCGGAGATAATGTCCTAGAGGTAAAAGGGCTTTATGATACAGGGATGATTAAGAATTTTGATATGCACGTCAAAGCAGGTGAAATTGTCGGAATTGCCGGATTAGTAGGTGCGGGAAAATCAGAGCTTTGTAAGGCTTTATTCGGTGCTTCAAAAGTCACCGCAGGAGAATTAAAAATTAAAGGAAAAAGGGTAAGAATAAAGGATCCCCATCAGGCTGTGAAGCAAGGTTTGGCATTTGTGCCGGAGGAGAGAAGAAAGGAAGGCATTTTGGTACAGGAGTCAGTAGCTGCCAATCTCACTGCTGCTAGCTTAGGAAAGTTTTCAAAGCTTTTGAGCTTCCTAGATTTCAAGCGGGAAAAGGAAATTTCAAGTCAAATGATTGGTAGTCTGGGAATTAAGACACCTTCTCAAGAAACCAGGGTACAAAATCTGTCTGGCGGAAATCAACAAAAAGTAGCCATTGGTAAATGGCTAATTGCAGATGCAGAGGTCTATATTTTTGACGAACCAACCAAGGGTGTTGATGTTGGAGCGAAAAAGGATATTTTTGAACTTATTTCACAACTAGCGAAACGCGGCAAATCCATTATTTATGCATCATGTGAATTCGTGGAAATTTTGGGAATTACTGACCGAGTCTATGTTGTTTATGATGGACAAGTGGCTAAAGAGCTGGATACCAATTCAACGAATGAAGAAGAATTATTATTTTATTCAACAGGGGGTAGATAGAATGAGCAGTGCGAGCCCAGAAATTCAACCAAAAATGCCCTCAAAAAAGGGATTTGAATTATTTGATTTTTTATACAAATACGGTACGATAATAACAATATTAGCTTTAATAGTCATTTTCTCGATTACGAGTCCTGCCTTTATGGACGGTGGAAACATCGTTAATATTCTAAGGTCGATATCAATTGTCACCATCATTGCGATTGGGATTACCATTTCTTTATCGGTTGATGGCTTTGACTTATCCGTTGGGTCAACCGTTTCATTAACAAATGCAGTCGTCATATCAATGTTTGTATGGTTTTCTCAGAATATATTCGTTGCTCTGTTAGCTGCAATTGGTGCTGCACTTGTAGTGGGGGCATTTAACTCTTTTATGATTGTAAAGGTAAAAATTCCTGATATGTTAATGACACTCGCAACGATGTTTATCATTCAAGGAATTGCCTTGACCTATACAAAGGGTGCTACTGTATCTCAAAATATGGTCATGCCGGATGGTTCGTTCTCAACGGGTACGATTCCGGAAGTCTTTTCAAAAATTGGGCAAGTCCCTTGGATTATCATCATCATGATTGTAGCGGTTCTTCTTGTTCATATTTTTCTGAATTATACAAAACATGGACGGTACATGTATGTGATTGGCGGAAACAAGGAAGCTGCGAGATTATCTGGTATTCCAGTTAACAAATATAAAATTGCAGCCTACCTAATGTCAGCAGCCTTTGCGGCCATAGGTGGTATTGTCCTTGCTTCACGGGTCATGACAGCCGAAATTAACTCAGGTGCGCCTTATCTAATGGACGCAGTAGCAGCTGCATTTATAGGTTCATCTGTATTAGGCGCAGGCAAACCCAATGCCTTTGGTACCTTCGTTGGAGCGGTGTTAATTGGGATACTTCAAAATGGTCTCGTCATGATGTCTGTTCCGTATTACGCAATGGATATCGTCAAGGGAACGGTTCTAGCGCTTGCACTTGCGTTAACTTACTATAAAAAGAAATAAATTGGAGGGGTTCGTAATGAAGGATTTCACAGTTAACTATTTCACCATGACGGAACAAGACGCAATTGAATATGCAAAAGCAATCAAACTGTTTCCAGTAGAAGCGGAATTGACTTGTAAAGAAATTGGTGATGGTAACTTAAACTATGTTTTTAAAATAGTAGATGTAAAAAACAATCAGTCTATTATTATTAAGCAAGCGGGACCAGTGGCACGAATCTCTGACGAATTTAAACTTTCACCAGATCGCAATCGGATTGAAAGTGAAATTTTAGGACTCCAATACAAACTAGCACCTGGTTTTGTACCGAAAGTATACAATTATGACCCCATAATGAACTGCACGGTAATGGATGATTTATCCGATCATGAGATAATGAGAACAGCCTTAATAAAACATAAGAAATTTCCACTTTTCGCTGACCATATTTCTACTTTTCTAGTGAATACCTTATTATTAACATCAGATGTTGTGGTAGAACATAAGGAAAAGAAGGAACTCGTTAAGCAATTCATTAACCCAGAGCTTTGTGAAATAACAGAAGATTTGGTTTACACTGAGCCTTTTTATGATTGCCCTCGTAACGAAGTGTTTGAGGGATCAAAGGAATTTGTCATAGAGAATATCTGGAATGATAAGAAATTAGTATTAGAAAGCGCGAAATTAAAATTTGAGTTTATGACGAATGCTCAGTCGTTGCTTCATGGAGATCTTCACACTGGATCTATTTTTATAAAAGAAGATTCTACCAAGGTAATTGATCCTGAATTCGCGTTTTATGGACCTGCTGGCTATGATATTGGTAATGTGATTGCCAATCTTATTTTTGCCTATGCAAATGGTAAGTTTACCATCGAAGATGAGGAAACCCGGGATGACTATTTAAATTATCTTGTCACCACGATTAAAGATGTTATAAATTTATTTACAGATAAATTCAACAAAGCTTGGGATGAAAAAGCGACTGAACGAGTGGCGGGCTATGAAGGATTTAAGGAATATTATTTAGATACTATATTAAGGGATACTGCAGCTGTGGCGGGACTTGAACTTTTACGAAGAATCATTGGGTTAGCGAAGGTGAAGGATATCACTTCGATTCAGGATCGAGAAGCAAGAATCCGGGCAGAAAAAATTTGTTTAATCGCTGGAAAAACATTCATATTAAATCGCGCATCCATCAAGACTGGAGCAGATTTTATCAATGTGATTCAAACTGCTGAACTTACATCTGTGAAAGGGGTATAAACGTAGTGCAAAATCCAGTTTCTGTCATACAATCCGTAAGACTAGATGATGAGAATGATACATTAGTATTATTAGATCAAACCGTTTTACCAAACGAAACGAATTTCCTAGAATTAAAGGAAATGGAAGATATATGGGACGCGATTTATCAATTGAAAGTTCGTGGAGCACCAGCCATTGGGATTGCTGCAGCATATGGTGCCTACTTGGGAACAAAGAAATCTACCGCAGTAACCTATGAAGCGCTTTTTTCAGACTTTAAGAAGGTGAAGGATTACTTAGCTACTTCACGGCCAACAGCTGTAAACTTGTTTTGGGCGTTAAATCGGATGGAAGACAGATTTAAACAAGAAGCAGGGAAAAGTGTCGCAGAAGTGAAAGCGGCACTGAAAGAGGAATCCGAAGCGATTCGTGCGGAGGATGAAAAAATCTGCGAAGCGATTGGTGAGCATGCATTGTCCTTGCTGGAGCCAGGCTGGGGATTACTCACGCATTGTAATGCTGGAACCATCGCAACGGCCAAATACGGAACGGCATTAGCTCCGATTTATTTAGGTCAGGAAAAAGGTTATAACTTCAAAGTCTATGCAGATGAAACAAGACCATTACTCCAAGGAGCTCGGTTAACGGCGTGGGAGCTGCAGCAGGCTGGAGTAGATGTCACATTAATTTGTGATAATATGGCTTCCATCGTGATGAAGGAAGGCAAAATTCAAGCTGTGCTAGTTGGCTGTGATCGTGTTGCAGCCAATGGCGATTCTGCGAATAAAATTGGAACATCTGGTGTAGCCATTCTCGCAAAGCACTACAATATTCCTTTTTATGTTTGTGCACCATTATCTACAATTGATTTAGAATGTAAAACAGGGGATGACATCCATATCGAATTGCGCCCTTCTGAGGAAATCACAGTGAAATGGTATGAGCAATCGATGGCACCTGAGGGTGTTCAAACCTATAATCCTGCCTTTGATGTTACCGATCATTCATTAATCACGGGGATTGTTACGGAAAATGGAATTGCTTATGCACCATATACCGAAAGCCTTCCAAAAATGTTTGAAAAATAAAATGTTTACCTGAGGCTTACTGAATAAATTTTGAAGT
>JAPSKD010000139.1 GCA_031177865.1 Bacillus sp. (in: firmicutes)
CAGCCATGCCTCTACCTACATCTTCAAACGAGGGGATTCCCCATAAAATTTCTCCCGTTTTCGCGTCATGGATTTCTGTCCCGTTTTCTTGTGGAATCTCATGTACTTGGAAAATTTCCAATCCAGGTCGCCCCGGAATAAGTTTTCCTACGTGGATAGCATCTCCATGGCCAAGGCCCGTTGTATACAATCCTTGTCCATTATGATCAATTACACAGGACCCATAGATAATTTCATCTTTTCCATCATCATCTACATCGGCTACACTTACACTGTGGTTTCCCTGGCCAGAATAACCTTCATTCCCAGGCTCAAGACTATCAAACTTCCATAATTTCGTAAGTTCGCCCTCGCGCCAATTATATGCAACCAATACTGCTCTAGTATAATAACCACGGCACATTACAAGACTAGGTTTTACTCCATCAAGATAGGCAACACATGCAAGAAAACGGTCAACCCGGTTCCCTTCATCATCACCCCAATCTGCCCCTTTTCCTCTAGGCGGATCATAATCAGTAGTGACGAGCTCTTTCCCTGTAGGACCTTCAAATATCGTTAAATACTCGGGACCCTCTAGGATAAAACCATCGGAATTACGAAAATCAGCTTCTCCATCCCCAATTATTTTCCCTTGCCCATCAACCGTACCATCTGCTGTTTTACAGGCAACTTCAGCTTTACCATCTCCATCAAAATCATAGACAAGGAACTGAGTATAATGAGCACCAGCGCGAATATTTTTTCCGAGGTCAATTCTCCACAAATGCGTTCCATTTAGTTTATATGCGTCAAGATATACATTCCCCGTATATCCTTTATGTGCATTATCATGGGAATTGGAAGGATCCCATTTTAAGATAATTTCATACTCACCATCCCCATCAACATCACCTACACTCGCATCATTAGCATGATAGGTGAAGTGGATACCATCCGGTGAAATTCCTCCCTCCGGTTTTTTAAGAGGAACAGTCAGATAATTGGTATCCCAAACTGTCACCTTTTCGGATGGGATTTGTTCTACTCCAGTTACTACGGCACGAATGTAATAGAAAGAATCAGAAGTTCCATTGTTATCCAAAAAATTAGTGCTGGTTTTAATTGGAGTTTGATTCACTTTCTTATCATCACGGTAAACGTTGAAAGTAATTTCGTCAGGGTCTGTTCCAAACAAACGCCATCCAATATAAACACCATTTTCAACCTTAACGGCAACCAATCCCCGATTTAAACCTTCCATCTGACGATATTCTTCCATTTGTATTTTGTTGTTTTTAACTGACATTTGCAAAAATCCCTCCTTAAGTGTAGCTGTATCAGTAGGGTAATGTACCCTGTACTTTTCAGCAATCGTCATTTTTTGATTCCGTTATTTTTACACTTTAGACATTTTTGTAAGGTTGCACTTTTTTGTGAAAGTGTATAAATAGGTGATTTTCAAATCCTTATCCCTGAAGGAATTTTTCCGCTAACCTTTGTGCAAGTTCATCATCAGACACAGGATTTCGGTGAGTATTCTCCAAATAAATATATTTTTCCGTTTCCGGCATTAGGTACTCTTTGTACCATAAAAAGAAATCAGGGCTGTCACCTTGCATTCTTAGAAATTTACGCAGTGCTTCCAAAGAATAAATGGTACTGTCTATGTTTGTTAACCAATCTGCACGATAAAAATTTTCCCACTTTCCGTGCTCTGCTCGTCTTAAAGCATGTTTACACTCCTTGTAAGAGTTAATAGACTCTGAGGCATGGACAAAAGCAAGAGGATATTCTTTTTTTGTAAAAGAAATATAGGCATTACATAGCGAGATAAAACCTTTACAGCCGAAGGCATGTAATTCAGCTTGCTGCAGAAGCTGATCTGAAAAGCGCTGCTTATCTTCCTCAGGCAGCAGCAAAGAGATCTGACGACATTGTTTTAAAAACTCTTCCCAGCCCGCTAATCCAATTTCACATTTATCCATGAACCATTTCACTTGATTGGTAAATGAAATTTCACCCGTAGCCCAGTACAGTTTTTCCATTGGAGTATCGATTTTACCTTGCAGCCAATGTCCGATTATCTTTCTTGCTGGATGGTGATAAAATTCGTCCCCTGCTTTGTCATCTGGATTAGGACCATAGGATATTGTCTTTTCAAAGTAGCTCTTGTATAGCTCTGCAATTTCTTTGTTATTTGTTGAATATAGACGTCCAATATATGTTTCTAGATGTTTTTCTATATTTATGGTGCCGTTATTCCATAATTCACTTACAATATCCAGCGGGTAAAGATGCATACGGATATTACCGCTGTTGAGAAGCAAGTATGATACAGCACCGGCATCAAACGCTTTCTCAAGCTCCTCTTTGATTAATTCTGGAGGAGAGGGGAACATCGTCAAATGATTGGAAGCCTGGAGGTCGTGGAAGGTTATATGATAATAAAGTCCATGCTCTCCGGTTTCATTAGCTGCTGGCAGTGAAGGAATTCGGTAATTTTCATTACCCTGTCTTCGGGTCACCATTTTGCCATACCCATTATCAGCCCATATTTTTATCACACCTTCAGGTACCTTTACGTGCCCAGCTTTGTATAATTCAGATATTTCTCCATACAAAGCCATGGAATAGACAGGATTTTCAACTGATTTGCTGATCATTTCATATTGCCTATGCACAACCTTTGAAATCATCGCACCTCTTTTTTCTGGGGTATCAAATTCTGGATCGTAATGCCAGAAAGGAGCATCCCCCTGCCCGCGAAAGGAAAGGACCCAGACAATTTTCTCATCCTTTTGCTTCTCAATAGCCTCTTGCCATAAAGACTCAAATAAATCAGGATTTTGTTTGTAGCTAGGTTTCTTGCCTGGAAATGCCCTTAAAAACATTTCTGCTCCTAACGGTTCAGCGTGGTGATGCGTCACCCATAAACCCATTTCTGCAGCTAGATCGGCATGTATACCATCTTTTGGGAGATCAGTACCAGGGATTACCATATTCCCACCACACCGCAATAATGCCTCAAAAACGGGATACCAAATCTTTCTAGATGGTGGATATTCTTCCTTCCAGCCGATTAAGCAAACCTCATCATTGACAAACCAGCCGCGGTACTTCACCTTCTTTTCCGGGGAATTAAATCGTACTGCTGGTATATGTATCTCAGACCGTTGAGTAATCGGTAAATCGGCCCAGAACCAAAAAGGATCGACGCACAAGTATTGATGGCTATAATGCAGCAATCCGTATATAATTCCTAAATCGTCATAGCCCACGATGTGAAAAGAAAGTCTTTCGTTATTTTCAACGAACCGAAAGCCAAAGGCTTCTGGTCTTTCAGGACATTCCTCATGATTTGAGGCATATCGAACCACAATATCTGCAGTCTCTGTATTTGATGAAATGAGGTTAGGTATTTTCCCAAATACCTTTTTATGGTCTCTCATAATCATATCCACTGCATGTCTGACCGGTCGGGTACAATTTTCTGGCAGGGATATGGTGGAATCACCATTGATTACTACATTGGAAAGCCTCAACATTATTCCTCCCATTATTTGTATTATAGGAATCTATTAATCTCGTGTCTTTAAGTAGCTCTACTTGAAAATAACCTGTGGAACATCCAAATATCCCACAGGTTATTATTTACTCTTGTCCTTTTTCTCTTTTTAATAGTAAGGATAAAAAGGCAAGTACTAATCCTTGTCCCCATCCCTGTACACGTTTAAAAGGGACTTCTTTGTATCCATCTGCATCATACATAACAGCAGTTCCTGCTGAGACTCCCATTACAGAACCATCTTCTCTGATTTGGCTGAGAATGGCTTCAAGAGCTTTTTGAGTATATTTATTGTATATCTTTCCTCTCGTTAACAGGGCTGCAGCAATCCCTGCAGAGCCAGATGTTTCTAAATAAGAAGTGGGATCATCTAAAATCGTATGCCAAAGTCCAGATTGTGATTGTAATCTAACTAATGCGCTTAACTGATCACGCAGCGAACCCTGAATCACCATAAAGGACGGGTGCTGAACCTCAATAAGTTCAAGTGCCCTAGCCATTGTATAAGCAGCCCAGCTGTTTCCCCTCGCCCAGAAAATGCCTGACATATGATTTTGCGCTAAGTTATCCCAGCCATGATAATACAGGTTTGTCTTATCATCCTGTAGAAAATTTTCATGACCATGGTATTGCTTTAATCCAAAGTTAAAATAATCTTCCCTTTCTAACATATTCCCGATTCTCAAAAGGAAATATCCGGCCATAAACATGGTGTCAACCCATGCCTGCTCAGGGAATTGATATTTAGTGCCATTTACAGTATGCTGCAGGACACCATCACCAAAAGTTTCGGCATCATGCAGCAGATAATCTGCCATTTTTACTGCTGTCTCAAGATACTTTTCATCATTGGTCGCTTTGTATAGAGTTAATAGAACGTGACCAATCGAGGAAGCATTTACTGTTAACTTTGGCAGCCCATCCTCTAATTCTGCATCGACCCAATCCTTAATGTTTTGAAGGTATTTCTCTTCTCCGGTCGCTTCATATGCTTCAGCTACACCAAAAAAAGCAACTCCTCCTGGCCAGTCCCAACTGAAATCCATATTAAATGTTCTTTCAACAACCCGATCAATTGCCTGAGATACCTTGTTTTCCTCAAGTACTAACTGTGGCATACTTATCCTCCTTTGGAATGTCTTATGCTATTTTATTAAAGACAGATCGACGTTACTTTTTAATAAATCATTTATTTTCATTGGCTTATTTTCTTTCACAGACCGCCATACCCCTTCACCAACTGCAATTGAGTATGCACCTGCCTCTGCACCAGCCAAAATAGAATAAGGGCGATTTTGATCTACGCCTAAGAAAAGGTCTTCTAACAAAACAGGGTCTCCTCCGCCGTGGCCTCCGCCAGTTTGGAGAACATGAATCGTCTCTTTTGCTCCGCCAAATAATGGGTAGAATTCAATCGTTTGTTCTGGAACCGAAAATGGAATCCGGCTTGGTTCATGAAACTCAGTCGTTTCAATTCTTCCTTTCGTTCCGTTTATCGCTAACCGGTAGCCTTCATATGGAAGGGAGAAATTTACGGAATAGCTTAAAAAAGCACCTTTATCATACTTCACAGTGGCTACATAGGTATCTTCGATTTCAATTTCATGATCAAAGATACAGGAATCTGGACGATAATGAGTATAATTTTGGGCCGACTTTTCAATGCTGTCTGCTTTAATATGGTCGTCTTTAACTGCAATATTATTTCGGCGATTTGACCAGCGCATATAGTATTCACACGAGAGTTTCTCTTCGCAGGTACTACAATATCGGTTGTCAGCCGGGCTTGGATTGAATTCTCCATCTTTACCGAAGTAATTTAATGCACCGTATGCAAATACTTCTTCTGGATTCTGATCAAGCCACCAATTTACTAGGTCGAAATGGTGTGTTGATTTATGAATGGATAAGCCGCCTGAGAAATTACGGTTACGGTTCCATCTTTTAAAGTAGCTCGCGCCATGATAGGTATCAATATACCAATTTAAGTCTACGGAAGTGACTCTGCCGATTTTTCCTTCTAAAATTAGTTCTTTTATTTTTCGGTGAAACGGATTGTAACGATAGTTAAAGGCGACAATTACTTTCCCCTTACTTTCCTTTTCTGCCTCCATTACTCTTCTAGCATCTTCTGCTTTTGTCACCATTGGCTTTTCAGTAATAACGGTTAAGTTATTTTCTAAGCCTTGTAATATATAATCAATATGGGTATCATCTCTGCTCGTTACAATGACTGTATCTGGATTCGTTTCGTCAATCATTTGCTGGAATTGATTTGGATTGTAAGAGGGAACGGATTTTAATTCTGAAAAACTCTCCTTGCAAATTTCTATTCTTCGCGGGTCAGTATCAAGGACTCCAACAACTTGGTTATTTGAACCAAATTGATGAACGATTGAATGAATAAACATTCCTAATGCTCGGTTACTTAGTCCGCAAACTACGATTCTATTCATTAACTTCCCTCCAATAATTAAATGGTTTAATAGCAGGTAAAAAAACTCCCATTATAGTTCACCAACAATAATGGGCAGTGTATGAGTTTATTATTCATAGACTGTCGTAAACTTGCCCGTTGATTTGTGCTCCAGGTGCTTCGCGGACCTTAGGGCGGTCCGGGGAGCCTCCTCGGCGCAAAGCGCCTGTGGGGTCTCCCCAGCCCCGTCTTCCCGCTGGAGTCTCGCACCTTCCGCACAAATCAACTCAGTTACAAAATCAATTTATACATCTATAACACTTTCAAATGATTAAGGAGTTAATACTTTTCCTTAAGGAATGCGATGCTTTCGTTTATGAATGGCTCTTTTGTTTCTTCTAGTAAGATGTTTATAAAAGGTTTTTTCTTTTTTATTTCGTTTAAAATATACTCATAGTTTAATAGTCCCTTACCAACTGCTGTTGGTACTAGCTGGTTATTTTCAATGATAAAATCCTTTGCATGCAGGATGATTACCCTGTCACCAAATAAATCCATTGCTTCTTGGAAAATTTCTTCTTGATTTTGGTACGTATCAATTGTTAATAGATTTACCGGATCGAGAATCACTTGTAGATTATTAGAATTGATTGAATCTAATAGTCGCTTCATTACTTTCGGAGAATAAACCGGATGGTTTACTCCTGCTTCTATCCCAACAATAACTCCAAACTTTTCTGCTTCCTTAACAAGTTCGAGGACACTTTCTACAACCTCTAAAAATGGTTCTTCCTTGAAGTTCTCCTCCGTATAGAAAATTTCCGGATTCACATTACCTGTTTCAGTCGCAACGATACTGCAGCCAAAATCCCTGGCATAGCGGATATGCTCTTTAAAGCGCTCAATCCCTTTTTTTCTCTCAACCAAATCGGGATGAATCATATTAAAATAGCAGCCTAATACCGCAATCTGAACATTATGCTTTGAGAATACACTTCCAACATAACGCGCTAAACCTGGGCTCAAACTACCTAGTTCCGTATTTACACCCTCTAAGGATTTACTTAGAGCCAACTGAACGGATGTAAGCCCTTTATTTGCAATTACTTGTACTAATTCTTCTAATGGCAGGTTTTCAATATCATGAGCTCTTATTCCAATGTTTATCATTTACATCCCCACCTATACTTCTTTTATATTCTGTAATGTAAGTATTCTACTAATGATAGAATCGCCATTGATTGTCCATACGGCATAGCTGTAACTGGAATTTGCTTGTAAAATTCTTGTGTTTCTCCCATGGCAGTTCCTGCAGAGACATGCTGCAATTCACCTGTTTCATCGATGTTTTCAATAACAGCCTTTATCGCCTTTAATCCCATATCCATGTATTTCTTTCCAACATACCGTTTACGGACTGATCTTAATGTTCCAAAAGCAAAACCAGCTGTGCAGGACGCCTCAACATATGAAGTCGGATCGAGAAGAAGTGTATGCCATAAACCGTTTTCATTTTGACAGGTTTCAAGTGCTTCCAATTGTCTTTCTAATGTATCGATTAAGATTTGACGAACTGGATCTTTTTCATTTAATTCAACCAAATCTAGGAATTCAGGAATTGCAATGGTTACCCATGAATTTCCACGTCCCCAAAGCGCTTCTGCAAAATTGTGATTTCCTTCAAACGTCCAACCATGGAACCATAATCCTGTTTTCTTATCAAATAAATACTTAATATGTATTAAGAATTGTTTCTTAGCCTCTTCCACATATTCCGGCTTATTTAGCAATAAACCAATTTTTGTTAATGGCAGGACGCTCATCATTAAGGTGTCATCCCATAGTTGCTGATAATTTTCATTTCCAAACACAACGTGCTGAATTCCGCCATCTTTGGTTCTTGGCATATCGTGGTACAGCCAGTCACCCCAAGTTTCTAAATATGGAAGGTAAGTGGGATTGCCTGTTTCTTCATACAAATATGCAAGCGTTAACATTTGTACCATCGTATTAACATTTTTTTCAACTGGAAGCTCTTTGAATTGATCATCAAACCACTTTACAATAATATTTAATACTTCTTGTTTTTTGGTTAATTTATAATATTTCATCATTCCATAAAGGCCCACACCTGCGGTCCATTCCCAATAGTTGAAACTCTTATTATCAATTTTTCTTCCATCAGCAAGCGGTATAGCATATTTCCCGTCTGGATCATTTAGGTTTATCAAGTTATCAATTAGGAGCTCAATTTTCTGTTCAATTTCTTGTCTATGCATTTATGGTTTCCTCCTCAAATGAGATCAATAATGGTAAGGATAATTTTTCAAAAAAATAGATTCCTAGTGTATATGGTTTCATTATATTTTAACTATTTTTAGTATTTAATTTAAAATTCAGTTTTTATTTATTAAAAAACAGTGTTTTCAGAAATCATGATTTAACTTTTCCAGGAATATGTAGATTGCTTTCTTTTATTCCTTCGGCTACTAGCCTTGCCATGTGATAGGCACCTTTTTTCGTAAAATGAGTATAATCTGTTTCGTTTACTGAAGCCATAAATAAAGTTAGAGATTCCTGATAACCAATGGTATCCAGTAGGCTCAGACTTCTCTCCATTAAATCTATTAAAGTTACCCTTTCCTCAGCAGCCACTTCTTTCATTGCAGCGCAGTAATCAGGAAAATCATTTATAAATTTCCCATCTTCTACGTGCAACCTTGCTGGCGGGGTTATTAAAACAGGTAACGCTTGATTATTTCTTGCACCCTCAACATACATTTTTAAATATTGCTTATAGCTTTTAAAAGGTTCTGTATAACGTTCAGGTTTACTTATTGTTGAATCATTATGACCCATCTGTATGAATAAGTAATCACCAGCTTCTATTTCTTTTAATATGCCAAGTAATCGCCCCTCCTCAATAAATGTTTTCGAGCTCCGACCACCAATAGCGTGATTCACTACTTTTACATCCTTATTTAAAAAGGTTTGCAGGAACTCTCCCCAGCCACCTTGATTTTTCTCACTTACATCATAGTTCTGTACGGTTGAGTCCGCTGCAAGAAAAATTCTAATTGATTCATTACTCATTTACATATCCCCCCTAATCTAACTGGAATGTTATACCGTTATTTATTCAATTGCTATTAGACATTTTTGTCCTATCCATTTTCGTAATAGTATTTTTTTGCCTTGTTATCACACTTTTGCCCAAATACTTCTAAAATGCAATTTGGGATTCAGTTAGTTCATAAAAACTATGACAATAAGCATAAATTGCAGGTTTTCCCACTAGATAGCACTGTTTTTTCTATTAAAAAGGACTGAAAATTAAATTCAACTTTCAGATTATTTTAAATACAATTTAAATGTATTTCTTAATCGCTATTTATCTTTAGTGAAATTTCCTGTTTGGAGGTGTTTGTAAGATTTATTTGTAAGCGCATTCAATTAAATGATTGTGTCATGCCTTAAGAGATTAAGAACTAAAAAAACTGGAGGAAGAATAATTTGAAAAAAAGATCATTGTCTAAAAAGGTACTGTCTACCGCATTTGCATTACCACTGCTTTTATCTGGTGTTTCTGGTGTATCCGCTGTCGATCATCAGAATATCAATGTAACTAGTAATCTTCCGGGAATCCAATTAGAGTACCTTGACCGAGGTTTAGTTGCTGCTCCAACATCTCAGGGTGTATTCCTAAGTTGGAGATTATTAGCGAATGAAGTGACAGGTTACTCTGAAACTGGATTAACTGGCGTAAACTTTAATGTATACCGTGATGGGAAGTTGATTGCAACTGTTGAAGACAGCACCAACCTTGTCGATCAAGATGGTAAATCCGATTCGCGCTACTATGTTCGCTCCGTCTTAAATGGAAAAGAGCTTGATCAAAGTGCTTCCATATCACCTTGGAAGCAATCATATGTTGATTTACAGCTGCAAAAGCCCGCAGATGGTGTAACTCCTACGGGTGAGAGTTACACCTATTCAGCCAATGATATGAGTGTCGGAGATGTTGATGGAGACGGGCAATATGAGTATTTTGTTAAGTGGGATCCTTCCAACTCCAAGGACGTTTCACAAGTAGGATACACTGGTAACACATATATTGATTGTTATAGATTTGATGGAACTCTATTATATCGGATTGACCTAGGAGTAAATATCCGTTCCGGTGCTCACTATACTCAATTCTTAGTTTATGACTTTGATGGTGACGGCAAATCCGAAATTATGTTTAAAACCGCTCCTGGGACCAAGGTTATAAAGTTTGATAAAGATGGAAATGCAACATCTGAAGAATTTATTACCCTTGTGCAAAAGGATATCGATGCTGGATATAGTAATAAAGATGATTACCGGATGAGCAGCGAAGATTATTATAATCATGTTGTTAACATGTTTTTGGGATGGCATCAGCATGAAGAAGTAGTAAACGGAAATTGGCCAAGCACTCTTGAAGAAGCATTTGGAATTGAAAAACAATATAGTTATCCATTATCGAAAGAAGATGCCGAGAAACTTACAGATTATTTCATGGATGTATATGCACCCTCTCGAAGTTCCCGAAATAATCTTCGAGCATTCGAAGGATTTATTTTAGAAGGTCCAGAGTATTTAACCGTTTTCAATGGGGAAACAGGCGAAGAAATGGATACAATCGATTATAAACCGGCTAGACATGATGATGGTCTTATGTGGGGTGACTATGCAATGTCTAGAATTGAACCAGGCAACCGTGTCGATCGTTTCCTTGCAAATGTCGCCTACCTTGATGGTGATAAACCATACGCTGTGTTTGCACGCGGCTATTATACAAGATCCAATCTCGTTACATATAGTTGGGATGGGAAAGAATTAAAAGAAAATTGGGCTGTTGACAGCGGTTGGACGCCTATGTCGAATCCATTCAATGATGGTCCTCATGGCAGAGACGGTACCGATCCGGAATTTGGCACCCTTACTACACAAGGTGCACACTCCTTGAGTGCTGCAGATGTTGATGGCGACGGCAAACAAGAAATCGTTTACGGAAGTGCAACCATTGATGATGACGGCTCCCTATTATACAGTTCAATGGATACAATGCCTGCAGGAAGTGCAGCACCTGGTACCACGGCTAGACTTGGGCATGGTGACGCGATGCATGTAACGGATATTGATCTGAACAGGCCGGGAATGGAAATCTTTATGGTGCACGAAGGCGGAGCATGGGCTCCGTATGGCTATTCATTACGGGATGCAAAAACAGGTGAGATTATTTATGGTGGCTATACGGGCAGAGATACTGGTCGCGGTATGGTTGGAGATGTTGATCCAACCATACCTGGTTTAGAAACATGGGCCGTTGGATTATGGACCGCAGCTGGAGAAAGGATTTCTACGAATGCTCCCGGTACAAATATGAATATTAAATGGGCTGCAGATATGACCACACAAATTGTGAATGGTTCGGGCAATGGTACAACTACCATTGACGATTGGAAAAAAGGCAGAGTCCTTACGGCCACAGATACTAGAACGAATAACGGAACAAAGGGTAACCCAAGTTTAGTAGCAGATATTTTTGGAGACTGGAGAGAAGAACTTTTAGTAAGAACTGCAGATAGTTCAGCCATTCGTATTTACACTAGTACTGAGGTGACAACCCACAAATTGTATACGTTGATGCATGACGCTCAATATCGTGCTGAAGTAGCAAGACAAAGTACATCCTATAATCAGCCATCCTATACAAGTTTCTATTTTGGCTCAGATACGAGTTGGGCAAATGTCCCTGTTCCAAATTTTTCAACACCTGGTGTGTTGTCCGTATTAGAAGGAGTAATGACTGAATATCAAGCCAATGGAGAATTGACTGGCCCATTAGTTTCCAAATTAGAAAATTCACTCAGACAAGCAGAACACCACTTGGAAAAAGGTTCTGTGGTAAAGGCATTGGAATTTATTAAGAAATACAAAACTGAACTTAACCATATCCGAAACGCAGGTAACATTTCTGAAAATGCAAGATTAAACCTATCACATAAGGCTGAATTATTAGTGGGTATGTGGGAAAGAATGAATAATTAATTACAAAAAATAGGCCTTTAATTATTGGCCTTTTGAAAATTCTATATTAAAATTTCATCAACTTAATTTACAAATTCAGGCAATGATAAGGACATGAATCATTCGTATACTTTCTTTACCAGAGAACAGGGTCACCGGCTGAAAGCCCTGAAGAAAAAGAATTGATTTACCACCTTGGAGCTATTATAGGGAAATCAAAGTATCTATAATCGGGTAATCCGTTATCTTTTTGAGCGTAAGATTACTTA
>JAPSKD010000140.1 GCA_031177865.1 Bacillus sp. (in: firmicutes)
ACTTAAACTAACGGGTGCAAGAGTTGAACAAGTGGTTGCTGTGGCAGCCCTTTTTACTTATTGAACGAAAGGATGCAGGTTAGTTGTAATTAAAGAAGGATAATGGATAAAGGGCTGAGTCTTTTTGATAAAGCCCTTCTTGATATTGTACAAAAGATAGACTAATATCATTTAAAAATGCATGTTCCGTTAGAGATCTGAATTCTTTTTATATTGTGTCAAGTTTAATTTGTTAAAACGGGAAATTTTGCTTCATATAACTAAAACAAGAGATCGTTGAGATCCCTTGTTTAATTTAAACCTAATTTTCTGCCAACTCCTTCCTATTTGGAGCGTGTGGTGGTTCTTCCATCCATCCCCTTTCTATCAAAATGTCGGTGCCCTCCTTCCCATACTGCAATATTTCAGGAATTAGTTTTGAATATTCAGTAGCAAGGTCTATTCGTGCTGATGTAGCTAATGCATGACCAATATAGGTTATTCCTTGCGTATTGAGTATAGTTACAAGGTTCATGATGAGCTTTTCTGAAAAAGGAGATACAGTAGAAGTTGACACTTCTGAGTTAACCATTATAGTGCCAAACAGATCTTCCTTGATTAAAGTATTGTTTAGGAAATGAATTTGTTTTTGAGCTAAGTCTTTTCCTTTTGTTAAAAATTTTTTTATTTGTTCATCTTTTACAACTTGAATAAATCCAGTGAGTAAGACTAAAGCAAAATAGTTCCTTTCAATATTAAAAAATATTTCAGATAGTTCAAGAACATTTAGAGAGCGTTTCTTTTCGAACCACTTGGATAAAAGTGTTTCTTTCTTTTTAACAAATTCAACTTTATCGGGATAAGGGATCATTGTTGGGCGATCGTATATCCCTTTAGAAAGCATTAGATTTACTGATGTATTATAAAGATCCAATGTGGAAGTTAAACACTTAGAGAAGAAAGATCGAATATCTTCGCGGGCAACATTAGAAATTAGCATACTATAGGTCAATAAACCCATACGACTCATCCCGTAAGCGTAGCTTACAGGAAATAAATCGAAAAACAAAGGTGGAGCTGAAAGATCAATGTCTTCATCCGAAAATCCCTTGGGAATAGGGAAATTCTCTTTTTCAAAAATATTCTTGATTTCCTCAATATGTTTTTGTGATAGATCTAATGTTAGTTTAATTATGGGTTTAACATCTTCATTGTTCGACTGTTGCAGGAAATGCTTAGAGAGACAGATAGATAAGCTATCGTTTATATAAGTAGCCCATAATCCTGCAATTTCTGTTGATGATAAACCAACAATATGTTTTGTATTCATTGAAGATCTACTCTTAATATTAGATTTTTCTAATTTAAGTATTACTCATACCAAAACAACTTATTCTTCCTTTCATATTTGTGTAGAATAAGCGAAAGAAAACAAAAAGGAAAAATCTTAAAAAGATGTCGAGTTTTACTTTTTTATATACCAATAACGATGTCAAAACGACTACCATTTCGGCACTTATATTTTAGAAAAGCACCTCAAAACGGAACCCTTTACCTAAAACTTAGGGGCCTTTTTATGCAGTTAAACTAGCCCGAAAGGTTTAAAAATCTCGTAAAAAGGAAAATAGTGAGGAATATAGTACAATTTGTAATATGAGTTCTGTAAAAGTGGTAAGGGAGAGATAATGATGTACGAACTAAAAACGAAGGTAACAGACAATAGTGTGATTGAGTTTATCGAACAGGTCGACAGCCCTAAAAAACGTGAGGACGCATACAAATTATTAGATATCTTCGCAGAGACTACTGGTTTTGAGGCAAAGATGTGGGGACCAAGTCTTATTGGTTTTGGATCTTACCATTACAAATATGAATCTGGTCACGAAGGAGACGCACCTCTCGTTGGCTTTTCTCCGAGAAAAGCAAAAATCAGCTTGTACTTTGCACCTGGTGAAACGAAGCGGGCAGAATTATTGAAACAGTTTGGAAAACACACCACAGGGAAAGCGTGTGTGTACATTAATAAAGTAGCGGATATTGATGTAGAAGTTTTAAAAGCATTAATAAATGAATCTGTATCCTTTTTGCAAGAAATGTATCCCGCTAAATAATACCAGTGAGCCCCTTAATAACAATCGCAATTGATTGTGGATAAGGGGCTCTATTTTTATACAGTTATGGCAGCAATCCCGCTATTCCTAATAGGGATAGTACAATTTCAAAAAGGATGAGTATCACAATAATCCATTCAACAAATAGCCCACGGATCGAGTGACTGATGGTCGAAAATCCATCCATGATGTTATAGAGTATTTCTGTTTTACTTTTCAAGATTTTATAGCGATCATTGAGTTCGAAAAACTCAAGCATTTTATCGTAAAATTCGCCGGCTGTACTGCTTGTCCAAGTGATATCAGGCTTATCCAAAATCATAATATAAGCTAGGGTATTGTACTCGTGGCGGACGATTTTTGCTGTCGTTCTTGCTAGTTCCTTATTTCCGATTCGCAGTTTGCCTTTCTCAAGCCGGTCTATCATTGTTTCTAGTTTATCATTAATTTGCCCCAGCTGTTCCTCTGTCTTTTCCAAAGCAACTGACTTTGCCAATACGGTAGAAATCAACTCAGGATAGTAGCTTTCATATTCAGGAACTACCACATATTCGTCTGTTAACTCAATGCTTTCGGTTGCTTTTATATGCAAGCTATAATCATCGCTGTATCTGTCTGCGTTTTTAACCTCAATGTCTGGCTCAAAGGAGTGGAGGTAGTTCAACAATGCGGTTATCTCGTTGTGAGTAGAGTGATTAATGAAGACAATGCTGCCGAAGGAAAATACTAGAACCATTTGTGATTCGTCCACATCTTTATGGAGGATCGATTTTAATATCTCACCCCTTAAAATTAATGGCTCCTCCCAGGTGAATTTCTTCGGTATTCCACAATGAACGGCGATTTTGTTTAAATCAATTTCATGGGTAATGGCAAAAGCTTTAAAGGTTAAATCTCTCATATTCACCACTCATCTCAGGTATTTTTGTTACTTATCTATAGTAGTATATGAGCCCTTTAGGCAAAATAATAAAGGATAAGTGGAAAAAGTAGAGAATTAATTATGATGTACTAGTAAATAAAGCCTGAAAAAATTCGGAGGAGAGAGACCATGACTGAAAATTCATTTATTTACGTTACATACATAGCGACAACACCTGAAAAGCTTTGGGAAGCTTTGACGAACAGCAAGTATACCGAACAATACTTCTTTGGAAGCAGTATACAATCAAATTGGCAAGAAGGGAGTGAAATTACCTATTCTCGCAATGGGCAGGTTTCTGATTATGGAAAGATCCTAAAGATTGACCATAACCGTGTATTATCCTATACATGGACCTATTTCGGAGAAGGGGTCGAAGAGAAGCAACCTTCACATGTTACTTTCGAGTTAAAACCAATGAAGGAAACGGTAAAATTAACTCTTAGACATGAAAATCTACAGCCTGGTGATTTAGTAGATAGAGATGATACCTTTGAAGGTTTGAACAATGGCTGGCCAGCGATAATAAGCAATTTGAAAAGCCTGCTAGAAACCGAAAAAACTTTACCTGCTGTGACAATCTAAAGAAGTCTGAGTGAGTTTGCTGAATTAAACTTTTAAAGGAAAAAATATAAAATGAAAAAGATTCTACTGTTAAAAGTCAGTTTTATCCATCACATTTGGTAAAAAGGCATGTAATACTTTCTCCTTTATGATGAATACTAAAATAAAAAGGAGAGATAAGTATGGACAATGAAAAGGACTATGTAGCTGCTGATTTGTCATCTAATTTAGTAAATGAAATCAAATCACTAGAAGAAAAATTAAGTGAACAAGCTAATAAAGAAGTTGTGATTATTGCTTACGAAAAAGACAAATAATACAGCAAAAAAGAGCCGTTATACACGGCTCTTACCTTATTTTGCAAATACATGATTTCCAACTGTCTTTACTACTTCACGTGTAGTGATCCATTCATCGGTTGCAATTTCTGGATTATAAAAATATACGCTATCATTTAAACGATCTTGTCGTGTTAAAGCTTCTTCTACTGCTCGGATTGCTTCATCTGAGGCGGGTTTATTAATCTCACCATTTTGCACTGGTGAAAAGGCATATGCTTTGCCAACTACTTCATTAATTACTTCTGTTACTGTATTTGGAAATTCAGGTGAATCAACTCGGTTTAATACAACCGTTGCAACCGCTACTTTTCCTTCATAAGATTCTCCTTTTGCTTCTGCTTCTACTAATCTAGCAAATAAATCTTTCTCTTCATTTGAAATCGAAACAGCTGGTTGAGCAGGTTCTGCAGCTGGTTCTGGAGTGACCATGTCAGGTTCATCTGCTGCTTGAGGCTCCGAAGTAGCTGGTACTTCAACCTCCGTTTCGGCAGATTTTTCTTCTACTAAATCCGGTTTATTAAGAATGAATTCCTTTTCGTCATCATATTGATTATTTTCTTGCTTCATTTCATACATGATCGGACCATATGCTTGTCCAATTTCAGCCAAGCCATCTACATTTACAATTTGATATTGCGTAATCGCTTCAACCGTCGTATTGTGTAATCCGATAAATGCAAATGTAGCTACACAAGCTACCGCAACTTTTTTAAAATAAGTGTTTTCCATGTGTGCTACCTCCTGATGTTTTGTATGATATAACACTAACATGGGTATGCACACTATATACAGAACGATAAGGTTACATTTCATTATGGTTTGATGAACAACATTACAGCCGCGATGTAAATGTGACATTATGCCTATGAATCTGTCATAATCAAACCAATTTTACGGAATGGAGGAATATTTTGTATGAAAAAGGTAGGACTAAGAATTTAATTCTACAATCTAATATTTCGGAAATGAAAATAAATGGTAATTATGCTACTATTACACTATTAAAATAATCAAAATAATTGGAGATGGATTGGCATGCTAATTTGGAAGCGTAATTTGTGGGTACTATGGATAGGGGTTTTTTTCGTATCAGCAAGTTTTTCCATGGTCATCCCATTTTTGCCTATTTTCCTGCTTCAAATTGGTGTGCATGATCATACAGAAGTTTGGTCAGGTTTGTTGTTTAGTGCAGCATTTTTTGCCGGAGCGATTGCTTCACCGTTTTGGGGCAGGGTCGCAGATAAGTATGGAAGAAAGCCGTTGTTAATTCGAGCTGGCTTTGCTCTGTTTTTTGTTTATACGTTAACAGCTTTTGTTACAAACCCTTATCAGTTATTAGGATTACGCATCATGCAGGGTTTATTAAGTGGATTCATTCCTGGCGCAATCGCCTTAGTCGGTACCAATACACCAAGCAATAAAGTAGGATACGCTCTTTCGATGATATCCTCTGCATCTGCCTCCGGGGGAATCGTTGGACCGCTGTTAGGCGGGGGAATTGCCTCATTGGTGGGTAATCGTGTCGCATTTGGTAGTGCTGGAATGTTCTCGCTGATTTCAACATTACTCGTAATATTTTTTGTAACGGAGGAAAATTTCACCCCGAGTAAGGAGAAGGGATCCATTCGAAATGATTTTAAATTGGCACTCTCAAACCGTTCATTGATGATGGTTCTTGGATTAACCAGCCTTACATCAGCTTCGATTATGACCATCGAACCAGTACTTCCATTATATATAGTGGACCTTGGTGGTTCTTCCCAGCATGCGTCATTACTAGCAGGTATCGTTTTTTCTCTTCCTGGTATCGCAAGTGTCATTTTTGCCCCAATGTGGGGGAAATGGGCTGACAAAGTTGGTTTCCAAAAAATTCTCTTTATCGGGTTAATGGGTGGAGGAATCGGAACCATCGCCCAAATTGTTTTCAGTAATATTTGGGGATTCTCGATTACTCGATTCATTTTTGGTGTCTTTTTCTGTGCCGTATTCCCAGCGTTAAATGGACTAGTCGTAAGGTCAACCCAAAGCGATTTCCGTGGGCGAGCGTTTGGATTACACCAAACCTCTAATCAAATTGGCGGAATGATTGGCCCAATAATAGGAGGAATCCTTGGCGGTATTTTCCCTGTACAAACTGTGTTTGTGGTAACAGGTATCTTACTTCTGGCCGCAACCGGTGTGGCTTATTGGCATGCAAATGACTTAAATCGTGAACTTAAAACAAAAGTTACTTCAATGATTAAAAAGGATATAAATAGTAAGTAATGACACCAACAATGATTCCTGTTACGGCCCCAAAAAAGACCTCAGTTGGCTGGTGACCTAATAATTCTTTTAATTTTTCTCTAGACTCCGGTTTTTTTAAATTGGGGTCTTTTAGCGTTTCAATCAGACGGTTAAAATCGGCTAAAAGTGTGTTTAGTATTTCCGCATGATAACCTGCATGCCTTCGAACACCCATCGCATCGTGCATAACGATCGCAGCTACAACAACGCAAATAGCAAACTCATTGGATTGAAACCCTGTCATTAATCCGATTACTGTAGTCAAAGAGACAATCATCGCAGTATGTGAACTAGGCATACCACCAGTGCTAAACAACAAATTCCATTTCAATTCCTTTGAAGCAAAAAAGTGGATCGGGACTTTTACGAATTGTGCGAGAAACATCCCCAAAAAAGCGGCTAAAATCGGACAGGATAAAAACATAATAACCTCCTGGATGATAATCTATGTACTTATATTCTCAAATATAACCCCTATTAATCCACATGAAACATGAAGAATGTGCAAGAATTATGATAAAATACCAACATCAGAGTGGGGGATTCGACCGCCATTTGATGTATCCGAAAAGTATTTCATGGTTGTAGAGCTGCAAGATGGTGCTCTGGAAAATGTTGAAGGAATTGTTAAAGTATGCAGGTTCAATTTTGAATAAAACAAAAAAATAAGAGTGTTAATTGATCACTCTTATTTCTTTGTGATATGGAGTTTAAGCTAATGATTCTATAGTTTCGATTAATCGCTTAAGTGCTTCGTGATCATCGGAACCAGATGCTTCTAAACTAATTTCTGCATTGTTTGGTATGGCTAGCGATAAAACGCCCATTATAGATTTACAATTAACTTTATGTCCATTGTAGGTAAGGTAGATATCTGATTCAAATTGAGATGTTACCTGGACCAGTTGGTTAATTGCGCGACTGTCTAAGCCAGACTTTCTTTTAAGCTGAATTGTCTTTAGTACCATTTGAGGAAAACCTCCTTAATTTTTAAGTTAAATTACATTCTCTTATGTATGAAAGTAAATATACAAATATGATTTAATTAGTCATTTAATCTAGACTGCTAACACGATTGTATGTGAGATAATTAAACAAGATTGACCAAAATGAAATTAAATTATACAAAAAAACGGTCACTCCTAATGTGGAATGACCTATACAGACGTTCTACTTATATTCCTAGAAGTTCCGCTAACTTCTCTTGGTTAAAACCAAAAACAACCTCTGAACCATTAGCATCTTCCACTACAGTTGCTGGTGTGGCAGATGCACCTAATTCAACAATTTCATCTAGATATTTAGGGTTTTCTCTGATGTTTTTTTCTTCAAACTCAATTCCATTATCTTTTAACCATAACTTCTCAGCTGTACATGGACCACAGCTTTCTTGTGTGTATATAACTACCTTACGCATAGTACATTCCTCCTTCCTTTCATTTTATTACAATTAATAAGAAAAGTCCCATCACTTGATTCCTTCATTAAATACATTTTGCAAACCATATATATCTTTTTGAAGTTTCCTTGTTATAGTTCCTATCTATTTAAGGTTCATATAATGGTTTGTCTAACATACATATACAGTAAGATGACAAGCAGTTACGTCAAGGAAAATCCATGAAAAGGAGATAAGTGCTAGGGGATGGAGTTCTTACAAGAAATCATAGCGAATTATGGATCGTTTTTATCACTAGATGCTTTGGGAAAAGTATTAACAGATCAGGCTAGTTGGGGAGTCATTGGAACCTTAGTGATTTTAGAAGGATTACTATCGGCCGATAATGCGTTAGTTCTAGCTGTATTGGTTAAGCACCTGCCCGAGGAACAACGAAAGAAAGCACTTTTCTACGGAATTATAGGAGCTTATCTATTTCGGGTTATTGCGATTGGAATAGGTGTTACGTTAATTAATATTGGCTGGATCAAGATTGTTGGCGGTCACTATCTCCTTTGGCTGGTCCTCCAACACTTTATCAACAAAAGAGATGGAGAGGAAGAGATTCAAACCAAACAAGTGGGTTTTTGGAGCACCGTCTTAACCGTAGAACTAATGGATATTGCGTTTAGTATCGATAGTGTCATCGCTGCGTTTGGTGTATCGAACCAGGTCTGGGTACTGTTCTTAGGAGGAATCCTTGGAATTTTAATGATGCGTGGTGTCGCACAATTATTCTTAGCATTGATTGAAAGAATACCTGAGTTTGAAACCACTGCATTCGTTTTAATTGGCATGATTGGATTAAGAATGATAGGTGCAGCTTTTAGCTTCCAAATGCACGAAGTGATCTTTTTTTGTCTATTAATTGGAATCTTCTTTGGAACTTTCCTGGTACATTTTTTAAAAGGGAAAGTGATAACAAAATAGAAATTTTTAGAGACCGTGCTTTGGTCTTCTTTTTGATTAGATAAAAAATTTTCAATTATTTTAAAATAAGTTACTATTAAATAGTAATATTATTTTTTGTTTTACAAGGGGGAATTTCCATGTGTGAAGAGGGATACATAGAGGTTACAGGCGGGAGAGTATGGTATCAAATATTCAATAAAAATTCTGAAGCTACCCCAGTCATCATAATACATGGTGGTCCGGGTTCTTCAAGTTATTCATTAGAAGGATTACAAGCACTTGAAAAAGATAGACCGGTTATTTTATACGATCAATTAGGCTGCGGCAGGTCAGACCGTCCAAGTGACACCTCTCTATGGCAACTTCATCGTTTTGTTGAAGAATTAGTACAGGTAAGAAAAGCTTTAAAATTGGATGAAGTTCATATATTAGGCCATTCATGGGGTACAACCCTTGCGGCTGCCTATTGTTTAACAAAACCTACTGGAGTGAAAAGTGTTATATTTTCAAGTCCATGTCTGAGTGCGCCGCGTTGGGAACAGGACCAGATAGAGAATCTTAAAAAGCTGCCGATTGAGATTCAGGAAACAATAACTCGGTGTGAAGAAGAGGGAACGACGGATTCCGAGGAATTCAAAGCGGCCATTCAGGAATTTAACAAAGTGTTTGTTTGTAGAGTACAGGAAGAACCGGATCCTGAGTGGGTTAAAAAGGGGTCTGGCTATCGAAATCCTGAGATTTACAACATTATGTGGGGTCCATCTGAATTCAGCGTAAAGGGAAATTTAAAATACTTTGATTGCACTTCTAGATTGAATGAGATTAGTTGCCCAACCTTATTTACTTGTGGACGATATGATGAGGCAACACCTGAATCCACTGAATACTTTAGCAGCCTTGTATCAAATGGAAAATTTCACGTTTACGAAAACAGCGCTCATATGGCTTATTTCGAAGAGAAGGAAGAGTTTTTACAAGTAGTAGGAGACTTCCTAAAAACCATTGACTCCAAGTGATATAAAAAATATATTTTCACCCGCCTATAGAAAAGGCGGGTTTTTTACCTTAAGAAGAAGTATTTTGGGACTGGTTTAGATTAAGCGCAGTTTGAGCAGCTTTTAAATCCACGTTGAGTTGCTCTGAAAGATTATTCGGGTGATAGTAGCCTTTATTTACCATATACTTTGATATTTGTTCGTGCGTATCTACGGCGTCCATTAAATACTGTTTTAATGTATCTCTAACTTCAGGAGTAGAGGTTTCAGTTAAAGCAAGTGCAATATTTTTTACCCCTGTTTTTGCAGCGATTAAAAAATCAGTTGCAATGACTTGATCTGTCATTGAGCCCATACCTACCATATCCTGTACCATTCCATTCATTATTGTTCACCTCGGTTCGTCATAAATTCTTGTATGCGTTGGATTTGACCAGTTGTTTTAGTAACATCTTGCTGCAAGATATTCTTAAGTTGCGGGTCCTGGACAAGTGCACTCATTGTCGATGATTTCGTTAAACAAAGGTTTTTAAACGTTAATAATTCATGTAATTCGTATGTCTCATGCGGTGCTAAATAATGTGTGTTCACTGCGTTTCCTCCTTGGGAATAATATTTGTCATACAAAAAATAGTTTGACCCGACTTAACAAATAAATTTGAGGGAATAAGTGGATGATGGAAAATCAAAAGGTGGAAATCTTGTTCTTTCTATACCTGGATTATTATTAAATATGAAGGAAAAATATAAGAAAATTAATTGAATCGAGGGGATTCTTTCTGCTTGAGACAAAAACCCGAAAGCAGGAAATTATCGATGCATTTCATTTTCGCCATGCAGCCAAGCGATTTAATTCCTCTAAAAAAATTAGTGAAGAGGACTTTCACTTTATCCTAGAAACCGGTAGCTTGTCTCCAAGTTCAATCGGTTTTGAACCCTGATCGTTTAAGTTTTAAGGATAAATAAAAGGCTGAGGAGAGTTTCTCAACAGCCTGAAAATCCACCATTATGGGTGATTTTTTAAGTTCAATGTCTAATTTACTCGTTATTACTCCTTCATTTCATCCTGTTCTTTAGCTTCTACAACATGATCTACTGCTTCAGCTTCTTGTTCTTCTACATCAAAATACCTTTCTATAGTTTCGAGAACAGGATCTACTTCCTCGGCTTCATCATTTTCATGTGAAACATGGGAAGGTTGTGAAGGAGCCTGGAATACGTCTGCCTCCTGAATAATAGATGGATCATAATATACAAATTCAGTTTGCTGGTTATCAACGAAATACTGTTTTTTTAACGACTTGTCATCGACATGAATGTCTGAAGATTCATCTTTACGGTCCTTCTTTTTTCTAAATTTCTTATCCTCACCATAGTTATCTGAAGATTTATCCTTACGGTGCTTCTTTTTTTCGAACTGCTTATCCTCACCATAGACGTCTGAAGATTTATCCTTACGGTGCTTCTTTTTTTCGAACTGCTTGTCCTCAACATGGATGTCTGAAGATTCATCCTTACGGTGCTTCTTTTTTTCGAACTGCTTGTCCTCAACATGGATGTCTGAAGATTCATCCTTACGGTAATTCTTTTTATGCTTTCCTTTAGGTGACATTCCTTTACACTCCTTAAATATTTTGTTTTAATCATATAATTGAAATTTCCATTATCAGCATATGCATTTGGTTCCTGAGATTCCTGCACAATTCGTCCAAAAATAAACAAGAATAAGGAAAATAAAGAAAAATATGGTATAATTCGTTATTACATTATGAGTAAAGTTTCGGAGGGATAAATAAATGGATTGTACAACTCAATCTTTATTTTGAAGATTTGCATGCCGAGGATACGGACTTGCAATATAAAGCTTATAATCAAATTATGTTTGGAAGGATGTCTAGGACCGTAGGGAGGAAAAATGAATAGGTGAAGCTTCTTGAGTCTGTTTTAAATACTTTAATGTTAAGTCTAGTAGAATTAATTACCCTTTTAGGGTTCTTAATTGGTGTTGGTTTCTTATTGGGCGTGTTAGAAAAATACTCGAATAAGTTTCTATATAAAGCATTGGGACCACGGGGAGTATTGGCTACCGCTTGGATAGGTACACCGGTCCACGAACTCGGGCACCTTCTTCAGTGTTTCATTTGGGGACATAGGGTAACAAAGGTAAAATTCCTTCAATTAAACAATCCTAATGGTGTTCTTGGATATGTGGAGCACCAATATAATCCGAGTAGTATCTATCAACAGATTGGAAATTTTTTTATTGGAATGGGGCCCATTTTCAGTGGTATTAGTGCATTGATGCTAGGTATGTACCTATTGGTACCTGAATCCTATTTCACTTTTAGTACGTACATTGATAACCATGTTTCGTCTGGAAGCGTTGATTTAATGGTAATATTGAGTGCAATACTTGCCATTACGAAAAGTCTCTTTACAATAGAAAATTTACTCAATCCGTTATTTTGG
>JAPSKD010000141.1 GCA_031177865.1 Bacillus sp. (in: firmicutes)
AAACAAGGTTTACTACAAAGGCAGAAAAAACTCCAATCATGATGGTTGAGAAACGGATTCCGGCAAACGGTATAAAATCGGTGCCAGGGGTTTCCATAATTGAAACTAGCGTTACAAGAGATAGTCCGATTGTATTTTCAATTTTTAATTTAAGGTTGATAATAATAACAATAACAGCGGCTAAACCAATGATGATAATGTGATTTCCTAGTAGAAGGACAAAAATCACTGCAAGCATCGCACCGATTAAATTCCCTTGTATTTGTTCAACAATCGTTAAATAGGAACGATAAATCGTTGGCTGGATTGCAAAAATTGCAGCAATGCCTGCCAATACAGGAGAGGGTGAGTGCAGCAGCTGTGCTAAGTAAAGGGATAAGACAATTGCAATTCCCGTTTTAAAGATGCGGGCACCTAACTTCATTCCAAATGGTTTCCTTTCAAATTTAAGTGATTTGTACATAGTTTACTTCATTAATGAACAATTACGTACTATACATGGATTAAATCATTTTATCAAGAGATATTATATGAATTTTCTTAAGCAATAGTTAAAGATATTTGTTCAAACATAAAAAAAGAACGCCCGCTTTAAAATGCGGACGTTACCTTTAAATCATTCTGTAGAAACAGCTGGGTCAGCTTGTTCTTTCACTGGAACAATTTGAATAAAGTGATCTTCAGGGTTAGAGAGTAAGGCACGAAGCAGATTTGCTTCTTCTGTCTGCCCGTCGTTTTCCAGTATATCTGTATATTTACCAAGAAGTTCATTTACATCTTTTTTACCATTTTCGCTTAAGCTCATAACTGAAACTTTAGCACCTTTAGCAATCCTTCTCATAATCGCTTCTGCTGATAAACCAATTTCTGGCTGTTGGCGAACATAAACGACACCACCAGTCATACCAGCGCAAATCCATGGACCTGGATCTCCTAACACTAATCCTCGACCGTTCGTCATGTATTCGAAGGCAAATCCTTTAATGTTTGCATTGGCACCCATATTTCCTGTTTCTTTTTCAGGAATAGGCTGCTTCACAAAACCGCCGACGATTAAATCAGCACCAGAAAGACGAATCCCTGCACGGGCATCAGCATTACCTTGAGCGACAAGAAGACCTTTTTGTGCACCATATCCAAAACCTTTTCCGACAGAACCATTATAATAGTTGCCATCTTTTCCTTTGGACTTCAGGATATAGATATTTCCGCCAAAAGAAGTTTTACCAACCCCATCTTGACCGCCGCCGTTAACAGTGATTTCAATTCCTCCACTATTATAAGCCCCTAAGCCATTACCAGGAATCGAGCCATTCTTATACTTAAGCTGGACAGGAGGGAGCTGTTGATATGATCCATCAAGTCTTCCACGAACACGGTGACAAGAAACTCTGCTCGCCAATACCCGCTGTTCAGAGGTAACACTGTCAAATTCGCGAGAAGAATGTAATTGATCCACACTTGCATCTAAATACTCGGCACCAACAGCAACTTGCATTTGAACCTCTTGCAATGCCTTGGATTCTTCTGCTTTTGTAAATTGGCTAATTTCTAATGGTTTTAATAAATACGATAGGCTAAGCTGATTTTTTCCTTTAACCTGTTCTAATAAATCAGAACGTCCAACCGCATCCTGCAAATTAGTAATACCGACTGAAGCAGCCAGAGCTTTCAATTCGTTTCCAAAGGAAGAAAATAGATTCATGATTCCATTAACAGCCAAGTCAAGTTGACGTGGTACAAAACGGCGAAGCCCGTGTTCCTTCGCTTGAACTTCAGATTCAATTTGGGTAGCAATACCCACGTGACATGTATCTAAATGACATCCACGGCAAGTTGTACAGCCGATTGCCAGCATCGATAGTGTTCCGAAGCCAACACGGTTCGCACCAAGGAGCATAACCTTCATGACGTCAAGGGCACTCTTCATGCCACCATCTGCCCAAATTTCTACTTTATTACGGAGTCCACTTTCAAGAAGGGCATTATGGGCTGCTTTTACACCAATTTCAACTGGAAGTCCAACGTGTTGAAGAGCATGAATTCTAGCCGCACCAGTACCGCCGTCAAAACCGCTTAATGTAATGATATCAGCACCAGCTTTTGCAATCCCTACAGCAATAGTCCCGATATTTGGTACAACAGGTACTTTTACAGCAATTTTCGCTTGGTCATTACCTGTTTTTAATTCTAGGATCATTTGGGCTAGATCCTCGATTGAATAAATATCATGGTTGTTTGATGGTGAAATTAAGTCAGAACCAAGTGTAGCATTACGTGCAGCCGCAACCTTGGCGGTTACCTTACTACCAGGTAAATGCCCGCCTTCACCAGGCTTTGCACCTTGCCCGATTTTAATTTCTAATAGATTAGATGAGTTTAATAGCTCAGCGTTTACACCAAAACGTCCAGAGGCGATTTGCTGTCCTCTTGTTTTTGGATATTTACCAAGCATATCCTTGATTTCGCCGCCTTCACCATTAAGACTGACCATGTTTAGACGGTCAGCACCTTCAGCGTAAGCTCTAAAGGCAATCTCATTCTGTGAACCAAACGACATGGAAGAAATAATAAATGGTAAATCATGCTCACCAACTGCAATGTTAACATTTTCTGGTGAGATTGATTGATTACTCTGCTTTAATTGAAGCAAATGACGAATGGTCGTCGGATTCTGCTCTTCTTGTTCACTTATTTTTTCTCGGTAAGCACTATAGTCACCAGTAGCAGCAACTTCACCTATAGCCTTCCAAATACGTGGGAAGAGGTGGAAAGTTTTCCCGACTCTTTCCTTCTCATTCTGATAATCCTCAGCTCTAGCAAATGCGTCATTCTTCATTGCTTCAAAATCATTCTCGATTTCTTTAGAGCCAAAAAAGTTAACAATATTCAACACATTGGCAATATCTTCGTGTAAGCCGATACTGGAGTAAAGTCGGCCATATCCGCGCAATTCATGAATCCCAATGGTTGATATTACTTTTTCAAGTCCTTTTGATAATGCACTGTATAGGTTAATCAAAGGTTTATTGTCTTCATCGAGAACTGTCATGAACATGTAATATGGGCTGATTAAATCTGCGCCTAATCCAAAAACAGTGATCATGTCATGCAGGGAACGAATGGCTGCTGATCGCAGCACTAATGAACAATTTCTTCTTAATTCAGCCTTTACCAATGCTTGATCAACGGCAGATGTTACTAAATGTGGATCAATCCAGTAAAAATCTTCCTGGTGTGCGTTTGCATCGTCAAGGACGATTAATGACTTTCCTGAAGTGACCGCTTGAACCGCTTCATCCGAGATTCTTGTTAGAGCCGTATCAATATTCTCATCTTTCCTAAAGGTTGTCGTAATAAACGCAACAAGCTTTTGCTTTTGGAAATGGTGAACTACTTGATCAAAGCTAGGTTGACCAATGGCTTCTGAACAGCTATAACCAGCTTTGCCCTCTAGAAGAAGGGGGGTCGTTAACTCAAGAACGGTTTCTGTTTTTTCGTTACTAAATAAACCTGGACGTTTTCCAACAATCACTCGTGTAGAAAAATGTTCTGTTTCACGGTCTCGGTCAATGGCTGGATTTGTAACAACTGCTACGCTTTCTTTAATATAATCCGCAATGTTTTTGCGCTCAGGATTAAGTGCAGCCAATGGTGCGTCATGACCTAGAGAACGAATAGGCTCGACACCTTTTTCAGCCATTTGCTCGATTAATTGAATGTGATCTCTTTCCCAGCCAAATGCTTTATATTGTCCATTATGAATTTTGTCGGGATAATTCATGGTAATCGTTTTTTCTAACGTTGGTACTTGTAAACGTAATCTGGAATCTTCAAGATTTAGGCGGTTGGAAAAACGGTTATAAACCTCTTTTTGGAAGCGTTTCTGCTCGTAAACTTCTAATTTACTATCGTTCCACTTAAAGCCGACTTTTTCTCCAGGGGCTAAAGGCTTAGGATCGTTTACATACTCACTGGAAGGAATGATACCTGGCTCAGATGAGAATAAATAAGAAGTCTCGATTTCTAGCATCCATAGCGGGCGTAGACCTAAAGCATCTACACTAAAAACAGCTTCATCTCCATACCTAGAAATAATGCCAGCTGGGCCCTGGGCAAAATGACCCCAAGCTTCACGAATATAAGTATATAAATCTTGTAAATCTTCAGAGTACGCTTTAATTTCATTAATAATTGGCGGAAATAACAGATCCATTGCCTCGAATAGCGTATACCCTTCACGGCATATTAATGTTTCCATCGTCCGGCTTAAATCTTGTGAGTCACTGCCATCCTTTACGAGTGGAACACCAATCATCCTCGCTTCGTCACGAAGCTTTGCAATCGTATTAATTTCTCCATTGTGGCCAAGCACACTAAAAGGCTGAACCCGGAAAAAACTAGAAAGGGTATTGGTAGAATAACGGTTATGACCGAGAGTAATCGTTGATGCAACAATTGGACTAGCTAAATCCTTGTAGTAACGAGGGAGAATATCGCCAGCGCCCATGACTTTATATACAGCATGATTTTGGCTTAGCGACGCAACATGTACATATTCATTGGTTTCTAAATCGATGATTGCCTCGAATAAGACTTTCGTTAATTCTTGCCCTGATTTTTCAGAAAGGCTGGCAAATTGCCAGAAAACAGGATTTTCTTGGATGGCAATTGGACCTAAAGCACTTGAATCGGTGACTTGATTCGTTTCAAAGATGATATCTAAATCATAGTTTTTTAGTTTCTGAAGTAATTCTTGTTTAGTAGATAACCAGTCGGCCTTTTGGCTGATAAAAACATGACCTACAGCAAAGCTCGCATTATCTGTATGAGATGGGTCTACACCGGCACTTTGTAATTTTTCCTTCCAAAGTGCTTTTGGGATATCCACATGAATTCCAACACCATCTCCTTCACCGTTAATGAAGCCAGCACGATGATTCATGGTAACTAAGGCATCTATGCAATCAAAAATGTTTTTTCTAGTAGGCAGCTTGTTTTTTTCAAGACAAGCGACAATTCCGCAGGCATCGTGTTCATGCTTATGGAAATCTTTAAAAAGGGAAGGGGTCCATCTTTCGGTCATATAAATTGGGCTTCAGTGGATGTTCCTCTAAAGCCGCTTCACCTCCTATATATCTTTTTAATGTGAGAAATTTTGACATATTAAGCACGGTTCAATAGAAAAATTTGTTTTAAGAATAATAAATTAATATTATCATAAGAATTTTCAGAAATCAAATAAATATACAAAAATGTGGATAGGAAATTCAGGGAAAATTATAGTTAAAAAGTATAGAAAGGTGATAATGTAAACGTTTTCAAAGGAGGATGACAAAATAAAGAGAGTGTTAACCACTCTCTTTTGGTGAATAAAAAATGTATATTTATTCGTCTTTAAGTGCAGAAAATGCATTATTTACAGCATGAAGTGTAGCCTCTATGTCCTCTTCTGTATGAGCAATGGTTAAGAACCATGCTTCATATTTAGATGGTGCAAGGTTTATGCCTTGTTTTAGCATTAACTTAAAGAATTTGCCAAACATTTCACCGTCTGTATTTTCTGCCTGCTCATAGTTTTCAATTTTTTCATTAGTAAAATAAACAGTAAGTGCACCCTTCAAACGATTGATGGTGATTTGAATATCATGCTCTTTCGCTGCTTCTAAAATTCCTTGTTCAAGCATGGCACCTAAACGATCCAGGTAGTCATAAACTCCATCTTGCTTTAATACTTCGAGACAGGCTATCCCCGAAAGAATGGAAGCTGGATTTCCAGCCATTGTTCCCGCTTGATAGGCAGGTCCTAGTGGTGCCACTCGTTCCATAATTTCCTTCCGTCCGCCATAAGCTCCAATTGGCAGACCGCCGCCAATTATTTTCCCAAGCGCTGTTAAATCAGGCTGAATCCCTAATAAATCCTGTGCTCCGCCATACATAAAGCGGAAAGCGGTAATGACTTCATCATAGATAACAATTGCACCTGCAGCATGGGTTAGAACATTGACCTGCTGTAAGAATCCAGGTTTTGGTTCAACAATTCCAAAGTTCCCAACAATCGGTTCCACTAGAACCGCAGCAATTTGGTCGCCCCATTTTTCTAATGCTTCTTTAAAAGGCTCAATATCATTAAATGGAACGGTAATCACTTCTTGAGCGATACTCTTAGGAACACCAGCAGAATCGGGTGTTCCTAGTGTCGATGGACCTGACCCGGCGGCAACCAGAACAAGGTCAGAGTGGCCATGGTAACAACCCGCAAACTTAATAATCTTATCTCTGCCTGTATAGGCACGGGCAACACGTATTGTTGTCATGACTGCTTCCGTACCTGAATTCACAAAACGAACCTTTTCTAAAAAAGGCATTGCTTCCTTCAGCATTTTTGCAAATTTTACCTCATGTGGAGTAGGAGTACCATAAAGAACACCACTTTCGGCCGCCTTTTTAATCGCTTCTGTTATATGGGGATGAGCATGACCTGTGATAATTGGACCGTAAGCAGCAAGAAAATCGATATATTGATTTCCGTCGACATCCCAAAAAAAAGCACCTTGAGCGCGCTCCATTACCACTGGGGCACCTCCGCCTACAGCTTTGTAAGAACGAGAGGGGCTGTTTACACCGCCAACAATATGTTTTAACGCTTCATTATGTATCCGTTCAGAATTTGTAAATTGCATTCCTGTTCCTCCTTGAAATGGATTCCTTCCTAATAATAGCACTTTTTTAATATACTTTTATTTGTTTTACTTTTGAAAAATTTTACGGTCTCGCCTTTTTAGTCAGGAATGTTGATATTTTATTGTCCAAGCTGGCATAGAATGAGACAAACTGACTCTATCCGAGGTGTCCGCTGATGTTTTATTTTTTATTACCAATCGTAATCTTCTGTATTTTTATGAGTATCAGAACATTGTTTATTCCAAACACCATAAAAGGAAAATTTGTTTCTATTGAAAACGCACTTTTTTTGGGTTCTATCTATCTAACTGTTATTCTTGGATTTGGGCTCATCTATTTATTGTTTGAATTAAAAGGGATCTCGTTACTTGTAGAAGTAAATAATCAGAACAACTATAACTTGTTTGAAACAAGCTTTTATTTCAGTGCGATGACATTATTCTCTGTTGGGAACGGAGATGTAATTCCACACGGCCTCGGGAGGATGGTTGCCGTTGTGGAAGCTTTGATAGGTTATACAATGCCTGCAGCATTTGTAGCTCGTGCATTAATGGACCGTGAAGTTAATGAAATTAAATAGTTGTATTGTTAATCTTGTTTGGTTAGGCTTATGGAAGAGTATATTTTCCATGAGGTGATGTAAGTTATGACAATAGAGGTAGGCAAGCAAGCTCCTGATTTTGAATTGTTAGCTAGTAATGGAGAAAAAGTAAAATTATCAGATTTTAAAGGCAAAAATGTTGTTTTGTATTTTTATCCAAAGGATATGACACCAGGTTGTACGACTCAAGCATGTGATTTTAGGGATTATCACGGTGACTTTTCACAGTTGGATTGTGTTATTATTGGCGTCAGCCCCGACCCAATAGAAAAACATGAAAAGTTTATAGATAAGTATAACTTACCTTTCTTACTTTTATTTGATGAAAATCATCGTATTTCTGAATTGTATGAGGTTTGGAAATTAAAGAAGAATTTTGGTAAAGAGTATATGGGAATTGAAAGATCTACATTTGTCATTGATAAAGAAGGTAATATTGCGAAAGAATGGCGAAAAGTAAAAGTAAAAGGGCATGTGGAAGAAGCTTTACAGTATGTAAAAGAGAATCTAGCTTAAAGTTCATGCTGAAAGTGACTTGCTGACACGAGAGAGCTTTACTTCAATTAGAAGTGAAGCCTTTTTTATATCACAAAAAAGTGGGGGTAAACCCCCACAGGTCATCGATAACCGAAACTGCCTGATATTTCTTTGCTGATATCTAATAAATAACGAGCTAATTCATTATTCTCATTTTGAGGGATAAACTCAGTAAAGCCTACAACCGTTACAGCTCCGAGAAGATTTTTCTTATAGTTTAAGACCGGTATGGAAACGGATGATACGGAAGAGACCAGCGGCTCCCTTGCAAAGGCAATTTCTTGCTCACGAATCGATTCGCATTCAACTTCAAGCTGACCTATCTTATCTGAAGAAATCTGCATGAATTCCTTCGCTTTCCACTCCTGAATTTTTTGCTCATCCATGAAGGCCATAAACACTTTGCCTGTCGCAGAACAAATAGGAAGAAAGGTCCCAATTTGGGCACCAATATTAAGCCCTCGGTTGTTGTTAAAATCTTTAACAATCATTGGACCATTTTGAGTCCACGTGGAAAATAGAACGGTATTCGAACTTTTCACGTTTATTTCATGGAGAAAAGGTGAAATCCTGTCGATAACATTTTCTTGATCGACTGCAGCCATCCCATATTCAATCAACTTGCTTCCCAATACATATTCTCCGGTATCCCTGTTACGATAGAGGATGCCTAATTGTGTGAAGGTATTTAAATATTTATAAAGATTACTTTTAGTAATCTGTGTTAACTCTTGAATGTCGGAAAATTTTAACGGCCTGCCCTGTTTAGCGATTGTATCTACAATGCCCATCCCTACCTCTAATGATTGGATGGTCGTTCCTTTTTTAATGCCTTCCATATTTGAACCCCCTAAAGACCCTAATTCCTATATTATCATAGCTAGTGTTGTAAACAATTATAGTGAAATTCTTGAAAAATGGAAAATTTTATTGCAGTATTAAAAAGACGTGTTGGTATGAAGGAGTTTTTCTATTAAATGGATACAAAATTACAAATAATCGCCATTTCAATACCGCTTTTCCAGCAAAAAGGATACAAGGGTATAGGAGTAACCGAAATTATAAAAGCATGTAACATTTCAAAAGGTTCTTTTTATCATCACTTTCCAGATGGGAAAGAAGAATTACTAATTGCTTGTCTTCAGTCAATTGATGAAACGATACAACAACCGAGATTACATCATTGATTCACGAGAAAAGAAAGCGATTACATCGGAAAAATCAGCATTTCTTGGGTAGATTAGACCTTTCAACCATTCACTTTTTCAATCGTTTTTTTATTTTTAACAGAATTGGACTGACCAGTCTGTTTAGAAAATATCTCAAATATTTTGTGAGGGTTTTAGTGGTGTGCAATAATTGGACCTCAAGTCCAAGAACTTTAGGATACTACTGTGAATTTTTTTAGGACAGATTTAGAGTATCGTGCTAGTCTTGGCTGGCCAAAGGATGGAATTTTTACAAATGTCACTATTAAAGATTTTACAGAGAATCAATATCGTTTTGATCTTGATGGTGTTGAAATTTCATCCATCCCAGTACCGCATACCGTTCCAACCTATGCTTATCGTTTTGATGCAAAGGGGAAAAGTGTTGTCATTTCAGGTGATTTAACATATTCTAAAAAATTCGCCTCTTTTGCAAAGAACGCAGACATTCTAGTTTTTGATGGAATGTTAACGAGTGATTTCTCATTTGTACCCGAACAAGCATGGGAAAATTTAAAGAATGGTTTAAAGCAATCGCATGCAACCATAGAAGATCTTGCAAAAATGGCGGCAGATTCAAAAGTAAAAAAGGTGGTCTTAACCCATATTGGTCTAGGTAACGTAGATATTGAGAGTATTTCAAAAGTATTTTCAGCAAAAGGTTTTAAAGGGGAAATTATAGCTGCTGAAGATGGGCTCGTAATTAATCCATAAATCTAAAAGGAATTTTGCTTCACTAAAGCATAGCCTATTTTATATAGAAGAGGCATTTGTCCAATACAAAAGAATGCAATTTGAATATCATTTTATTAGGGCATACCTCCTCAGATAAAACTTGTTGGGTCGGTAATCGACCCTTTTTTTTATGGATTGATCGTCACCACTTTGTTTCATGTTTTATTGGCAGCGTAATAGGTGATATGATGAAGGAAACAGGTCAAAATCATTTTCTAACATGGGAAACATACATATATCTAAAAAAATGAACATATGGGGGAAAGAAAATGAAGATTTATACGAAAACGGGTGACAAAGGGACAACATCGTTGATTTATGGGCAAAGGGTCGCGAAAAATGATTTACGTGTTGAGGCATATGGGACCTGTGATGAAACAAATTCAATGATTGGACTTGCATTAAGTTATTTAAAAGATGAATCTTTTCAAAAGAAAGAATTAATAGAGAATATGTATCATAAAATACAAACAAATCTTTTTCACGTTGGTGCGGAGCTGGCAACCCCTAAAGGAAAGGAAGTAAAGTGGTCTCTCAATGTAAGTGATATTGAAGAAATGGAAAAGCGAATTGACGAATTAAATGAATCTCTTCCAGAACTCACTAATTTTATCCTTCCCGGAGGACATTCCGCTGGTGCAGCATTCCATGTTGCACGTACAACGGCAAGAAGAGCGGAAAGATGTGCAGTTTCATTGGGGGAAGATGTTAATCATCTTGTATTGGCATATTTAAATCGACTATCAGACCTTTTATTTGTAACAGCTCGATATGTTAATCATGTTTTGGGGATAAAAGAGCAGATGTTACACCAAGAAAAATAATAACAATTACCTAATAATGATATTACAATATTGACAAAAGTATTAATTCCTTAGTAAACTAATTATAACAATTATAATTTAAGAATATTTTTGGAATAGAGGTGCATGGCGATGAATCAGTTAAAAGAAGCATTAGAAACCTTAAAAGAAACTGGAGTACGTATAACTCCACAACGTCATGCGATACTTGAATATTTAATAAACTCGATGTCACATCCTACAGCCGATGATATTTATAAAGCCCTTGAAGGGAAATTTCCTAATATGAGTGTGGCAACAGTTTACAATAATTTACGAGTATTTCGTGAGGTAGGTTTAGTAAAAGAATTAACATATGGTGATGCTTCCAGTCGATTTGATTTTGTTACATCACATCATTATCATGTGATTTGTGAGAACTGCGGAAAAATCGTTGATTTCCATTATCCTGGGTTAGATGAAGTGGAGCAACTTGCTTCGCATGTTACTGGCTTCAAGGTAAATAATCATCGTATGGAAATTTACGGGACTTGTCCTGAGTGTACCAGTAAAGAAGTACATTAATATTGCAAAAAAAGCCGATTAAGATATCGGCTTTTTATTTTTTGACTTCTTATTATAGGATTCATCAAACTCTTTGCCTTCAAGGTTGGGATCAAGCGTCAAAGGTTCACGGCAATACATACACATATCCACTTTCCCGAGCATTTTTGTGTGTTTCCCACAGCTTGGACATTTTACCTGTATGGTTTTAGTAGATAACATGCCAATCCAAAAGTAAACCACTGTGCTTGCAATGATAAATAACAGTCCAAAAAGCATAAAGATGGTCATAATAAGTGGAGAGTTGCGAAAGTAAATTCCACCATACATAACAATAAAGCCGATAAATATTAAGGATAATGCAAAACTGCGGATTTTATTAATTTTACTTGAATATTTAGCCATATTTCTCCCTCCTAGACAAACTATACCATATTTACATCTCCCGAAAAAATGTTATGTTAAAGAATGTCGAAATTTGTCTTCTATTTAAGAAGGAGATTTTTTATTACTGTCGAACATATAGTTATCGAGAAAAATGGAGGAATGATGGATGAAAGACATTCTTCGGCCCATATATCAGGAACGGGCTAGTCAATCCAATACACTTGGTGTATTGATGATAGAAAAAAGACATAAATCAAGCCATACCACAGACACCTTTGATGTGATTCTTTTAATCATTGTAAAAGAGGGAGAACAGCCGTTATCAATAAAGCATTATACTTATAACGACAGCAAGGCAGCGATGCATATTATTACGGAGGGCCAATTGAAAGATTGGCTTCTATTAGGCACGAATCGAAAAATATTTGAATGGCTCCATACCGCAAAAATATTATTTGATCGTAATGAATATATAGAAAATCTCAAAACAGAGCTCCGTGAATT
>JAPSKD010000142.1 GCA_031177865.1 Bacillus sp. (in: firmicutes)
TACAGCTACCTTGATTTTGAGGGGCATCGAGGCTATGCATATGATAAAAAAAGGGCAGCTTCACCAAAGGGTGAACTATGCCCAAAATGAGGTTGAAGTCATTCATAAATTATTTAAGTTAGCTGCTTAATCTCAAGGTTAATAGAATATTGCTGTTCTATGGTTCTAGCGAATTATTTTTGCACCAGAACCAGGAAGAGTCCAAAAGTTATAGGGCTCTCCCTTGTTCTTTGATTCCTAACAAAATTCTCATCATTTTCTAACCATTCTATTATTTATTTCTAATTTAAGAGTCTTAAGATGAGATTACTTGCATTGATACTCACTTATAAGAATTGCTTCTAAAAGCAATGTGGTACACCATATAGAGGAGGAGACAACAGTGGCTCATGAACAAATGAACCCCGCTATACATAAAATTCTAACAAATATTGAAAAGGTGATGATTGGGAAAAGAGATGTTGCCGAACTTAGCCTGACCGCCCTGCTTGCGGAGGGTCATGTTTTATTAGAAGATGTACCAGGTGTCGGAAAAACGATGATGGTTCGTGCTCTTGCCAAATCCGTTAATGCCAATTTCCGTAGAATTCAATTTACCCCAGACTTATTGTCTTCGGATGTAACAGGTGTTTCCATATATAATCCAAAAGAAATGGAATTTCAATTCCGGCCTGGTCCCCTGATGGGCAACATTATCCTTGCTGATGAAATTAACCGGACATCGCCGAAAACGCAGTCCGCACTGTTAGAAGGGATGGAGGAGGCGAGTGTGACGGTTGATGGGGTAACCCATAAGCTGAAAAAACCGTTTTTTGTTATGGCAACACAAAATCCAATTGAATATGAAGGGACATACCCGCTGCCTGAAGCACAGCTGGATCGCTTCCTATTAAAAATAAAAATGGGATATCCGGATATTGATGAAGAAGTTGAAGTGTTAAATAGAGTTCAGAAGGTTCCGCCCATTGAAGAACTTTCTCCAGTCATTGATATCGATGGAGTGCTTTCCTTGCAAAGGGCAATTAAGGATGTCTTTGTTGATGAATCTATTAAGCGTTATATTGTTGATATTGTTAACGGTACAAGGGAGCATGGAAATGTCTATTTAGGAGCCAGCCCAAGGGGATCCATTGCCCTAATGAAAGCGGCACAAGCCTATGCGTTTATGTATGGGCGTGACTACGTTCTTCCGGACGATATTCAATATTTAGCTCCATTTGTCTTGTCCCACCGGATTATATTAAAATCAGAGGCTAAATTTGAAAGAATTTCTGCAGAGGAAATTGTGAACCAGGTGGTTGCAAGAGTTCCTGTACCTGTTCAAAGGCTTGTGAAATAAAATGAAAAAACGATTGCGTCTCTTACTAAAAGCGAGGGAGTTTCTCTTGTTATTTATTTTGCTTCTTTTAACTTTCTCGTATGCTATGTTTCAAGGAGGATTTGTCAGCTGGTTTTTATTTTATAGTTTTCTGCCGTTTGCCATTTACTGTGTGGCATTGTTCCTCTATGCCTTGAACGATCTAAAGGTGACAAGAGTGTTGCCAAAAACCGATTACCAAGCAGGGGAACCTTTAAAAGTAAAGGTGAACGTGAAGAGATCAAATTCTTTTCCTTTGTTTTATTTACTAATTGAAGATCATTTGGAGGGTCGCTTATATTATGCTCATCAGCCCAAACATGCAAAGGCACTCCTATTTCCCGGCTTTAAAAAGGAATTTTCCTATGAATATACCATTAATAGACTGCCACGGGGTGAACACTTTTTTCATTCCTTTACACTAAAGCTTGGTGACCCGCTTGGTTTACTTGAAAAAGAAAAAACGTTTGCTGCAGATGGAAAAGTCATTGTCTATCCAGCTTATTCGGAACTAATCTATCGACCATTTGAGAATCAGTATAACCAAGGATTAACTGCCTCAAGAGAACAGATGCAGCGGGATACCTCGGTGGCCGTTAGCATAAGAGATTATCAGCCAGGAGACCGTTTCTCCTGGATTAACTGGAAAGCCTCCGCGAAACGAAATGAGATTATGACAAAGGAGTTCGAGCAACGGCAATCCAATGATGTGTTTGTTGTGATGGATTGTGTTCCGAATAAACATTTTGAGCCAATGGTTTCCTTTACCGCGTCTTTATTGCGTGCTGTCTTGAAAAAAGGAGCACAAGCAGGTCTTTTAACAATCAGTAAAGAACGGGCTTCGTTTCCAATTAGAGGAGGAGAGGAGCATCTCCAGCAGCTCTTTTACCATCTTGCCAAAATAAAAGCAAAAAGTTTCTCCTCGATTGAAAAGGTTTTAGAAATCGATGGTCTTTTCATGCAACAAACAGTTTCGTTTATGTTTATCACGGCGCAAATTACAAAGCCTTTCGTTGAAAAAGTCGCTTTTCTCGGGCAAAGAAAAGGTTCAGTTACAGTATTTCTCGTAAAAGAGGAAAAAGAAACACTAACCGCAAACGAACAATCACTTATAGCCCGGGCCAATTCACGGGGGGTGAGAATCGTATTGATTCATGAAGGCAATTTTGCCGCAGCCTTTTCGGAGGTGAGTTTACGATGATGAAAAGAGTGGTTCCTACTTTTTTGTTATACTCCTTTGGATTTTTGCTATTATGGGAATGGCTTCGGCCGATTGAACAATTAACCAATACGAATCATATTGAAGTGTTTATTATATTCCTGTTGATAGCCTTTGCTTTACCGTTTTTTAAAGTAGCGTCGATCTTTCAATCGAATATTAAAATATTATTTATCTTATTTTCAATTAATAGCTTCCATTATAAAGAAAGTTTCTTTCAATTTAATTGGCTTCAATCCTTTATTACAAATGTGGTTAAAGACATAGGTTTGCTTGCGTCTAGGAATTGGGTTGATGTATCAAACGAATTTCGGACATGTTTATTCTTTATTTTACTTTGGATCATGGTGTATTTAATCCATTGGTTCTTAAAGCGGCAGAGGATCTTTATCTTTTTCCTTATGACATTGGTGTATATTACGGTACTAGATACGTTTACCGTCTATGTTGCGAACGCCGCCATTGTCCGAACGGTTGTGTCGGGTTTTGCTGTGATGGGAATGCTGACGTTCTACCGGATGATTGAGAAGACGAAGGTAAATAACGATGCAACCTTTACTCGAAAATGGATGATGCCATTGGCAGGAATGATTGCCTTTAGCGTCCTCATTGGAATTGTTGCCCCAAAGGCAGCGCCAATATGGCCAAATCCTGTTCCGTATATACAAGCAGCGAATCAAAATCAAAATGTGGACGATAATGATGGAATAAAAACAATCGGATACGGTACCAATGATTCTAATTTAGGCGGCCCGGTTTTAGGTAATGATGACCCGGTTTTTCAGTATGAATCGAACGGAGAAATGTATTGGAAGATGGAGACAAAGGATACCTATACAGGAAAAGGCTGGATAGCTTCCGGGTCAACGCCGGCTCCATTTCGTCAGGAAGATCTTGTACCCCTATATTCTTTTCCTAAATCAGTGAAGACAAGTAAGGAATCCGCTCGTGTAACGATACATGAAAACTATAAATATAACTTTATTATGTACCCTGCTGGAATGAATAAAGTGTTAGAAATATCCCCTTCTGATCCTAAAGGGAATACATTCCAGATTGATACCATCAATGAAAGGATTAGCTTTTACAATAGTAATAGTCGTCCTACCGTCCCTCAGGGCATAACAGTTGAATTTGAAAAACCAGAGTATAAGGTGACAGATTTAATGCAAACAACGAATTTTGATCCTAATACGATCAGCCCTGAGTTTTACCAAAAATATACTCAATTGCCTGTCGGGCTTCCTTCAAGAATACAAGAGCTGGCAGAGCAAATAACCGCAGGGAAAACAAACTGGTTTGATAAGGCAAAAGCAATTGAGGATTACTTTGATAGTCCGGAATACAGCTATGACCAAACAAACGTGGCTGTACCAGGTTTGAATGATGATTATGTAGAGCAATTTTTATTTGATACAAAACGTGGCTATTGTAATAACTTTTCAACTTCGATGGCTGTTATGCTGAGGACGCTTGGGATTCCGACTCGTTGGGTTAAAGGGTACACAGGCGGGGACCTTATCCGACACAGTGACGGGGAGTCTGCAAAACAGACCTACGAAGTGACCAACAATAATGCCCACTCTTGGGTTGAGGTATTCTTTCCAAATCAAGGCTGGGTCGCATTTGAACCAACAAAGGGATATTTCAATGAACTCAGTATCGACAATAGTACAGAAGAGACTGAAGCAGCCATTAACGAGCCACCTTCGGCAGTGCCTGTGGAAGAGCCGCTGCAGGAAGAAAGAGAAGATGCCAAGAAATCAAAGAGCGAAGAAAAATCCTTTGATTTCTCCAGTGTCTGGAATGGTTCCAAACAGTTTTTCATAAACAATTGGAAACGTGTCGTTCTTATCCTGGGAACTATCATGGCTGCGACGGGCATTCTGTATCGAAATCGTGGAAAATGGGTTCCATACTTTGTATTGCTGCTATACCGTTTTAAGAAAAAAGATGATTACTTTGGAGAGGCTTACTTGATTTTATTGCGCCAATTGGAGCGCTACGGATTAAAACGCGAGGAAAACCAAACGCTTCGAAACTATGCTGACTATATTGATTCGGTTTTTTCCACGAGAGAAATGACACGTCTAACAGCAGTTTATGAGCAATATTTGTATCATCAAAATCTTTCGGAGGGGACATGGGCGGAAACTCATAAATTGTGGGAAGATTTAATGAAAAAGACAATCGCTTGACCGGAAAAACAGTCTACTTTTTAACTCTTCAATGGCTACAGGATAGGAAAATTCTTATCGGTTGTAGCAACATGAGGCTTAGAGACATGGAAAGACTGCAAAGCTTTTTTGAAGAATCGCTTTGCAGTCTTTTTGTCTCTTGCTTTGTTTAGATGAAAAGCAAGAGACAGTTTCACGTAGCTAAAGCTGTAAATTTCCACAGAAAGAATTCTCATCAATTTTTAATTTTTCTGTTATGTTTTTCTAATTTAGTGTCTCTAAGATGAAATTCAGATTAAACAAAAGGTGGAGCATCTTAAGGTGATAAAACAGGGAGCTATATTTTCTCCTAAGCGTTCCGTTTTCTCAGTGCTAAAGACTTTCCACAAATAACTAAGTAGGACTTCTAATATTGGAATTGGAGAGTGTAGTTGTGAAACGGTTTATTCTATTATTAATCATTGTGTTTATCGGTTATGTTTCAAAGCCGTTATGGGAAGAGCCAGTTCAACAATTTGTTTCTTTGTCTGTAAGGGATTCCATCGATTCTATAGTCGATTCGGTGCAAGAAAATCTAGCTATCAATTTTACGTTTGATAATCCGCAATCAGAATCAAACGATACGGACGTTGGAAAACCAAAATTAACGGCTCCCCAAGATCAAGTATTTTCGATTTATAATATTGAATTAGGCGAATCAAGAGCTGATGTTGAGCAGGAAACTGGCAAGCCGAAGCGGACTTCGAAAAATGAATATGGTGTCAGCTGGGAAGCTTATCATGAAAACTACCAAAATTTTATCATGGTTGCTTATGATGAAAAAAATATCGTTCGCGGCCTTTATACCAATCAAGATTTGATTGCCTCTTCAACGGGAATAAAGCTAGGGAGCTCTAAGCAATCGGTTCAGGAGTATCTCGGTACTCCTGAATCGGTCATGAGAAAAGGTTTGATCCACTATGAGATTAATAGTAATGGAGAATATGATGTATTCCATCTTGACAGCAGCTATGTCACGATTTTTTATGATAAGCATGAAAACAATACGGTTACAGCCATTCAAGTTATCGATGAAAAACTGGAACAAAACAAAAATGCTCTTTATACCGAATCAAGCCAGCAGCTAAAAGAAGGTTTTGAGTATCAGTTGTTTGATTTAACAAACGCTTCAAGAGAAAATCATAATCTGCCTATTTTGACATGGGATGATCATGTGAGAGAAACGGCTCGGGAGCATAGCTTGGACATGGCGGAAAATCATTATTTTAGCCATACAAATTTAAGAGGTCAATCTCCATTTGATCGTATGCAGGAAGATAATATTCGTTTTATTACGGCTGGTGAAAATCTGGCATACGGTCAGGTTAGCAGTATCTTTGCCCACGAAGGTCTAATGAATTCCTTAGGACACAGAGAAAACATTCTCCAGAAGAATTATAAATATTTAGGAGTCGGAGTGGCATTTAATAATGAGTCACAGCCTTATTATACTGAAAATTTTTATAGTGATTCCCCGTCTCTATAGAGTTTGAATAAAAATAGATGAAGTAGACCGAGAAAAATATTAATTCTAAAATGATTTATGAAAGGCAGAGGTGTTAAAGTTGAAAAAAGTCTTAGCAATATCTATGTTGGTAATCCTTCTAGTCGCTGGGTGTTCTGCAAATGAACAACAAAAATCCGTAGGTGAACAGCAAAACACTTCAAATGAGCAGAGAAATGAAGAACAGGAAGAGACATCCGTGTTCATTGAAGAACAAGAAGTGATTGCGGAAAATCTTAAGGCTCCTTGGTCTATTGAAAAACTTGAAAATACATTCTATTTGACAGAAAGACCAGGAAACATCGTAAAAATAGAAAATGGAGAAATAGAACGGCAAAGCGTAGAACTCGAGAAAGAACTTGCGACAGCTTCAGAGGCAGGGTTATTAGGGTTTGTGCTCGCTTCCGACTTTCCGGAATCGAAGCTAGCTTATGCTTATTATACATATGAAGACAGTTCTGGACAGTTTAACCGTATTGTAACACTTCGTTTGGAAGATAGTGTTTGGAGGGAAGAGAGCTTGCTTCTCGATAAAATTCCAAGTGGTTCTTGGCATCATGGGGGAAGGCTTAAAATTGGACCTGATGGGAAACTTTATGCAACAGCCGGCGATGCCTATGAATCGGATATAGCACAAGATCCCAATTCGTTAGGCGGAAAAATTTTAAGATTGAATCTTGATGGATCTATACCTAGTGATAATCCATTTCCAAATTCTTATATTTATAGTTCTGGACACCGAAATCCTCAAGGAATTACCTGGTCATCTGACGGCACGCTATATGCAGGTGAGCATGGTAACGATGCAAACGATGAGATCAACAAAATAGAAGCCGGTCAAAATTATGGTTGGCCGATTATTGAAGGTGATGAGGAACAAGAAGGGATGGTTTCACCGCTATTCACTTCTGGAGATAAAGATGAAGCAACTTGGGCACCATCTGGAATGGACTATTACGATGGCAAATTGTACGTTGCAGCATTAAGAGGGTCCACAGTTTTAGAATTTGATCTTGAAACAAGTGAACAACGAAAAATAATATCTGGACTTGGCAGAATTCGAGATATGCTAATAGAAGATAACTCCCTTTATTTCATTAGCAATAATACGGACGGGCGTGGTACTCCACAAAAGAATGACGATAAGCTATACAGAATCTCACTTGCAGTAGCAAATTAAAATGATAGGAGGAGAGATATGAAAAGAGGGACAATTTGGTTCTTTATAGCTTCAGTATGTATAATCGCCCTCACTATCATTAGTGGTATAAAAGTATGGGCGCAACAGGTGGAATATCAGGTAGATTTACCTGCTAAGCAAGAGGCAGCCGTGATCATAAATGATAAAGCCGTTCGGAAAAAAGCAGAAGCGCTAGGGATTCAAACGGCGGGAAAAAACACGCTCTTATTAGAAAAAGAAATTCAGGAAACAGAAGTGAAAAACGAAGCAAAGCAGCTTGGTATTGGAATAGAAGGAAAAGGGCTGGCAGAGTTGTTCGAAGCCATCTATGAAACAAAGCTTAAAAACGAAGCAGAAGAACTTGGCATTTCTACAGAAGGCAAAGGGGCTTCTGATTTAATACAAGAAGTCTACGACGTAAAGGTAAGGATTCATGCAGAAAAGCTGGGCCTTGTTACAGAAGGTAAAGATGTATCTGTTATTGAGGATGAGGTATATGGAACAAGAATAAAGAACGATGTGGAACAATTAGGGCTTCAGACGGTTCTGGTGTAAACACTTGGGAGAGATATAAAGAGACGAGAAATTTCCTAGTGGAACTATTTTATGCTGGAAAGCCGAATAATTGATGAACGAGTCTCATTTGGTTTTGGATAGACTTCTCCCCTTGAAGAGTTTGTCCTTTTTTGATCATTTGCATAGTTTCTATTCCTGCAATAATCCGTCGGCAGTTCGGAAGGACTTTAATCCAAGCATCGGGCAAAGACGCTTTTTAATAAAGCGATGATCCTGTTCCACGATATTGTTGAGATATCTAATTTGCCTTATTTGTACGCCATTTGGGATACTTTTCTCTTCTTTTAACTCTTGCATTGCTACAGGATAGGCGGGATTTTTGTCCACTGTTTATGATACGAGGTTTACAAATATGAGAAGCAGCCAAGGCTTTCTTGAAAAGCGCTTGGCTGCTTGTTTATCTCTTGATTCACTTAGATAAAAATCGATGGCATTCCCTTTTGAATCAATTGCACGATATAAATACATCCATTGACTCTTTACTTTCACGTACGTTTCATCGACTCTCCAGGAGTCATTTGTTGTCTTAAGATGACGGCGTCCCCTTTCGTCTAATTCAGGTCCATATTGATGAACCCAACGCATAATCGTTGTATGAGCAATGTATAAACCTCGTTCCTCCATCATTTCGACTAAATCACGAAAACTTAGGTTGTACCGTAGGTACCATCTTACTGTTAATAAAATAATATTAGGCTGATAATGCTTCCGTTTAAACAAATTTTCCTTTTTCATACCGATCACACCCTTTTTTTAGAGTAATAGTATCAGTATGTTCAAGATTTAGAGATTACTTGCAATTGTCTTGAAGTTTTTACACCAGAACCACGATAATAATCTCACTAATATGACGCATTGTGTACCTATTTCCGATATAAATAATCCACCTACAGCGGCACCAATTGTTGTTCCTAAGGTAGCGAATGTTAAAAATAATCCATTAGCGAAATCAGAAGCTTTAGGAGCTGCAGACATAAGCAAATATTGAGTAATATTAAGCGCTATACCAGCTAAAATTCCCCAAACTAATATAATTAAAGCCATAGGTACAGTGAACTGCCCTATTAAGAATAATATGATGTAAATTACTCCTAATGAGAAGGGAAAAGACGCTACAGCTTTGATGGGATTTTTAGTAAGTAACTTCTCTCCCACAATGTTTCCAATAATATTGGCTACACCGTATATGACTAACATTAAACTAATTGTATTCGAAGACATATTCTTAACATTTTTCAGATACTCCGCAAGATAACTATAAACTCCAAATACGGCTGAGTTTAATAAAATGACAGCAACAATGGAAAGCCAAATAATTAATTTTTTTAATACGGATAATTGCGCTCCGTAAGAAAGTCTTTCCTTAACAGGCGTAGATGGTACAAATAGTAATGTAGCAATGAATGTTATAGCATTTACAATAGCAAAGAATAACATCACCATTTGTAAAGAAGTTACACTAGCAATAAAACTGGTGATTGGTACACCAACTACCATACCTGCAGATACTCCAATAATAACTTTAGAAACAGCTTTAGGAGCTTCTTCCTTGCCAACTGAGGTAGCAACTACTGTAAAAGCCAATGAACAATAAATGGGGTGAAAAAAGGCTGGAATTACACGAGCAATTAATGCAATCGTAAAGTTAGACGCAAATATGGAGACAATGTTACCCAAAACGAAAACACCAAGTACAAGTAACATTGCTTTCTTACGATTTACCCCCGAAAACAATAAAGGCATAGTTGGACCAGCTACTGCAACAGCAAGTGCAAAGAGACCCACTAGTAACCCTACTTGAGATACACTGACATGAAAGTTGTCAGCAATTAAAGGTAACATCTCAATAACACCCATTTCAGTGGTTAAGATGCAAAAAACTCATATGGGCAATATATAAGCAAAGTATTTCGTTTAGCTATCATAACTCTTCTCCTATCTTCATTGGATAAATCTTAAATTTTGCTCAAATGATCTTCTAGCGATTGTAAAGCCTCATACTCGTCCATTCCTTCGATTCTTATATGAAATAGAGTGTGAGGTCTAATTCCTAATGACATAACATCGAGGATAGACTGAGGAGAGTCTTTTAATTTAAATGATTTATCCTTATATTCAATAAATGTATTTGAATTAAACTGACAAGCAACTTTTACCAATGCGGTTGCTTGCCGAGCAAATCCCGTACTCGTAATTATTTTAAATTGTTTTTCAACCATTGTTCTCGTACTCCTATAGTTCTTTTTTTTGAAAAATAAACAATTAAATTTTTCAGTTTAATTTACTTCCATTTAGCTAAGTTTAGTGCTAGTAAAAAGATAAATATTGATTGGTTAATCAACATCTGTCTATAATTATAAACAGCAACAAGGTGCTTACAATGGTTAAATGAATGCTAGTTGTTGATTATTGAACAAATGAATTAAAACTGTTGATTATCTTCGGAAAAGTTTGGTGATTAATGATGCCTAAGGTGGATAGAAGATAACTAAAATCCAAGAAGTCATCAAAAAGCTATGATTGAACTGATGTCTGAAAAAAATTTTGATGACATTACTAGGATATTTCTGATAGGGCAAATGTGAACCGAGGAACCATCTATCTTCATTACTTAGGTAAATTTGATTTATTAGATAAACTGATTGACGAACATATAAACAAAATCAAAGAAGTTTCCGAATGGGCATGTGAAATGGAATAGTTAGATGCGATTTTAATCTTTTTCGAATATTTTGAGACTCATTATTTATTCTTTTCGACAATGTTAGCGAGTAAAGGAGCAGCCCCTTCTTTTCGTAGTAAGTTCCTAGAGTATGTTATGGAAGGGTTCAGGGACGAGGTACACAAAACAAATGGAAAAAATGAAGGTCTAAGTGAAGATGTTATTGTTACATTTTCTGGAAATGCTTACGTAGGGGTTTTGGAATCATGGTTAAAGGATGGAATACCGTCTCCGCCTCAGTCAATAGCGAAAGAATTGGGGATTTTGCTAGAGAGGATTCTATAGTACTTCTTAAATGCCATTAGATAAAATAAAAAACGCAATTTAATAATTAATCAAATAAAAAGGCCAGGCAGTGAGCATACCTAGCCTTTTTTGGTACATAAATTTCTTACCTAGAAAGCTGTTGTGTAGGAGTAAACATGTAGGTTCTAAAAGAAATGGTTACTAAATACCAAAGATTTTTTTCATCATTAATTACCTCAACCAACTGGATATTTTCTATTCCATTAATCTTATTTCAAATAACTTTTCTTACACATGGTTTACAGAGTAGAATTATCAGAATTATCTAATGACGAATAACTCCTAAAATACTGAGTTCGATTACAAAAATCTGATAGATTCTATCATTGAAAAACCTACGAAGATTTGTTTGAGAGAAATTTATATCCTCATTAAGACGAAATATTTTAATAAGGGCATTAATTCATTTCTTAATTAACACCCTTTCTTATTTTTGTTTTGAAAATAATTCTTTTGTAACCGTGATAACAGATATTGCCTTCGGCCAACCAGCATAAAAAGCAGGATGGGTAATAACTTCAATCAGCTCTGTTGAATTTGACATGTTATATCCCTTCCCTCTCTGCATTTACAGTGACAATGAACATGCAAAAAAATCATTCAATTTTCTCGATCTTTTTGTTCCTTTTTGATTTTAGTGTAGAACTCTTCTAATTGTTCAAAAGCTTGCAATCTATCATCACCAAAACTAAAGGATACAGACCGTTCAAGGCTAAACAACTTTAAGTGTTTGTTTATAAAAGCAGTCGCCTTGGCATTTGTTAGCGGGTGGACAAAATAATATTCTTGTTGCATCTCCCTAGAAAAGGAAATCAGCTGATAAATAACATTAGGCCATTTCGTATACTCCGGTTTATAT
>JAPSKD010000143.1 GCA_031177865.1 Bacillus sp. (in: firmicutes)
ATAAAAAGCGATATTTCTCTGTTAACTCAACAACAGAATCTAAGTGAGAAAAATAAAATTTCTCAGCTTTATAAAAGCGCCTCGGTTCTGTCTGGGTCATGCTTTGAATTTTTCTAGTAATCCGAAGTACATCAAGTCTTTGTTTTATCGTAGGAAGATCCCGAATCGAAAATAATGATTTGTTTAGTTTGTTAATTTTTTGTTTCGCCTCATCTAAATTCTTCTTTATATAACGATATTCTTTTCTAGTAAGCTGATGTTTTTTCAAAAAGCGGGATGTCATGACCGCGGATGTAATCTTGTAAACGACGACCCCGCCTGCTAAAGAAATGGCGGAGGATAGTAAAAATGTTAGGTCGAAAGCAAAGTAGCTTAAAAACCCTACCGTGACAGCAGATGGAACAGATATAATACTCTGAACTAGAAATGATAAAAATCGGTTCATCATAATCGACTCCTGACTAAAAATCCTTTATATTCATACGAATCAATAACAAAAATGTTTCACCAAATACAAAATACAAAAAAAGGAAAGATCCCTCTCATTACTTCAACAATACACCATAAAACTCCTGCTTTCCATAGACCACAAACGTAAACAAGACTAAGACCTAAGACGTATTTTTGTGAATCTTAGATGTTCAGCGATGGTGGTGCGTGATGATAGTGATAGTGATAGTGATGGTGATAGTGATAGTGATAGTGATGGTGATAGTGATAGTGATAGTGATGGTGGTGACAGGCACCACCCGTGGACAGTGTCCACCTCAGGCGGACATTTATCCTTCTCTTTCCTGTTGTTTAGTGTTTTCTAGGCTTTAGTCCAAGAGGATTACCCAGTTATACATAGGATATGAAGGTATCACTTTAATATATTTCAAATATATAGATGAGGAGCGCGATGAGACGCATGTATCAACCATTTGGAATGCCCGTTGATTATCGATTTGGACATCAAGGCGGTCATCATGGCGGCGGTCATCATGGCGGTGGTCATCATGGCGGCGGCCATCATGGCGGTGGCTTTAATTTAGGGAATGTTGGAGCGGGATTGCTCGGTCTTGGTTTAGGTTATTTGGGCTCAACTATTGGTGGTGGATATGGTCCTGGATATGGTTACGGCGGTTATGGCCCAGGTTATGGAGCTGGATATGGCTATCCTGGTGGATATTCTGGATATGGACCAGGTTATGGCATGTACGGATCCGGTTATGGACCAGGTTTTGGTGGTTATGGCGGCGGATTCGGTCCAGGTTATTAATCTCTATAAAAAACTCTAAACAAATAAAGCGTGTGGTTCTTGGGAAAACTATGGACCTCACGCTTTTTTATATTTTTTTTAATTATTTTTAATGTTTTTTTGTTTCGGACGGTGTAAAATGTTTCTCATAGGAAACTTTTCTGTATTCGCGCATATATATTATTATTCAAAACATTCAAATTATAAATTAAATAAAGGGAGAAGAGACTATGACGGAGAATCTGCTATTAGCGTTTGGGCTGACATTATTTGCTGGCCTTGCAACAGGCATAGGAAGTCTGCTCGCATTTTTTACATCACACACTAATACAAAATTTCTATCTGTCACCCTTGGATTTTCGGCCGGTGTCATGATTTATGTATCCATGGTGGAGATTTTTGTGAAAGCAAAGGTAGCACTGGTGGAGGCCATGGGAGTTGTTCCTGGGAACTGGTTAACGGTTGGAGGATTTTTCGGAGGCATGCTCCTAATCGCCGCGATTGATAAATTTATTCCTAAGCAATCGAATCCACATGAATTAAAAACCGTTGAGGACATGAATCAACCTATTCCCGCCAATGGTAAGCCTGACCTTTTAAAAATGGGAACATTTACAGCACTAGCCATCGGTATTCATAACTTTCCGGAAGGAATCGCTACCTTTACTTCTGCTTTACAGGACCCTGCGCTCGGTATTGCCATCGCTGTTGCGATAGCGATCCATAACATTCCAGAAGGTATTGCAGTGTCCGTGCCTGTGTACTTTGCGACCGGTGATAAGAAAAAGGCTTTTAAACTATCATTCTTGTCTGGATTATCAGAACCAATTGGTGCACTTGTCGCCTATTTATTCTTAATGCCTTTTTTAAATGATATTATGTTCGGAATTATCTTTGCGGCGGTTGCAGGGATCATGGTGTTTATCTCTCTGGATGAATTATTGCCGGCCGCAAAAAGGTATGACGAAACTCACCTATCAATCTACGGTCTTATTGCCGGTATGGCCGTCATGGCACTTAGCCTTCTACTTTTCATCTAATCACAAATTCGAACGGAAAAATCGGGAGCCAGCAGAAATGCTGGCTTTTTGCTTTTTGGGAATCCTCTAACTGTCCGACTAAGGGGTGGAAGTATCCACCCTAGGTGGGAAGTGTCCACGAGTGGTGAACACCTTTTAGGTGTCACATTGGTGACAGGCACCAAACATAATTTATTTTCGGGTACAAAGTTTCAATAGTTGAGTAAGGGCATATATTAGATGGAATTTCCAAAATTCATGGAAGCGGGTGAATTTATTGATGAAAAGGGCCCTATTTACAATACCGCTTTGTTTGATACTTATTGGGGTGATTGTTACTTCTTTTGTTCTAATGGGTATTAAACCAAGCTCTTCGAATATTTCTCAGGCTCAAAAGCTTGCGGAATACACGAAGCCAGCGGTTGTTCGGATTCTTGGCTACTCTGTTGTTGGATGGCAGTTTAACAATCCAAATGACCCTGAAGTGGACGCCATACTAAGTCAGTTAAACTACCAATCTGTTGTGGGTGGCTCTGGATCTGGGGCGATTATTAGTTCAGATGGCTATATTGTTACCAATGCCCATGTTGTAGAAGCGGCCCAGATGGAAGACGAGGATATTGCCAATGCTGCTTTTGATCAGCTTGTTACAATTATCGCAGATTATTTTCAGGTAGATTATGATACAGCGTACGAATATATGCTGACTTATACGCAATACACTGGGATTCAAAAAGTAATTAAAGTTATTTTACCAGGAGGAGATATACTTGACGGGGAAGTGAAAAGTTATGGTGCACCTGTCAATGAAGGAAAAGATGTAGCGGTACTTAAGATTGAAGGGAAAAACCTTCCTACATTAAAGCTTGGAAATTCTGACAACATCCAAAACCAGGATAATATTTGGGTAAGCGGCTACCCAGCAGCAGCGGATTCTGATTTATTGTCTCCTGATTCCTCTCTTGTATCTTCTATGAACGCAGGGCAAATTTCTGCTACAGATAAGAAAACGGAGCAAGGAAGCCCAGTCATCCAGATTAATGCAGCCGCTACACATGGTAACAGCGGCGGACCTGTAATCAATGAGAAAGGTGAAATCATTGGATTACTCACCTTTAGAGGCGATACCGTAAATGGTCAAGAGGTTCAAGGTTTTAACTTCTCAGTTCCAGTGAATACGGTTAAGGAATTCACAAACCAAGCGGGAGCAAAGAATACTTCTAGCAGCACAGATAAACTTTACAAGGAAGGGCTTGAGCTTTATTGGGGCGGTTATTACAATAATGCTCTTGAAAAATTTGAAGCAGTCCAGAGGCTATATCCAAACCATTCTGAAATCAAAAAGTTTATCACGAACTCCGAACAAAGAGCTGGAGACAGTAAAACATTGTGGTCCGATTATAAAACGATTTTCTACATCGTTGATGGCGTTGCAGCATTACTGATTATTCTCCTCTTGATATTCACCTTTGTCAGAAAACGAAATCGACCAGTACCTGCAGCGGCACCACAGGCACCACCAGTACAGCCACCCGCAGAAAACACCATCCCAGACTTAAACGGCGATGGAAAAATCGACGTCCAAGACATCATAATCGCACTCCAAGAACAGCAAAAGAACCAACAGAAAAAAGACGACAAATAAGTGACAACTGCAGAGTGATGCATAAATGGATTATAAATGAAGGAAATTGAATAAATGGTGAAAACATCGTTTTCACCTTGGTGATAGGCACCCCCTCAAATTAAAAAGTATAAAAAGACATAGGAGATAATATCTATTTATAAATGTCATTTTTTGAGGGGGAATGTCTTCTGAGAGGGATATTACGGTTGGTTGGGTTCCTCATTTTCACTTTTGGGGTTTATCTGATTTTTACTGAACAAATATTTTTCGGAGTATTATCCATTATATTAGCCTTTTTGATTTTCCCTAACCGAAGAAATAGCGGCAACCACCACTATAACTACGATAATAACTATAGCAACGATCATGCCTACAGCTCAGACAGCGACTCTGGGGGCGGTGACTCTGGGGGCGGCAGTGACTAAAGAAAACATCCTCACCTAGAGGATGTTTTTGATTTAAGTTTACGTGACGTTTCTGTCTTTCCTTTTCCATTTTGCATACTGTTTTTCACAAAGTATATGTGAATAATCATGGAATCATATTATAATGGTAATAAATTCATTTTTCTACAGTGAGTGCTAAGAACCCACAAAGGTTGTGTTTTAAATGCTATGGTTGTACTTTATTATTTCCTATTTAATTGGAAGTATTATGTTTGGCTTTCTTATAACGAAAATCTTCTATCGTAAAGATATTCGGATTCAAGGAAGTGGTAATGTCGGTGCAAGAAATGCCGGCCGCCTTCATGGCAAAACGGCCTTTGTGCTCATTTTTCTCGGGGATGCACTAAAAGGTGCCCTGGTTATTTTTGCGGCACGCTACCTGCAATTCTCGGAATCTATTCAACTACTAGGGTTAGCATTAGCAATATTCGGTCACATCAAGCCCGTTACCCTGAAATTTAAGGGTGGAAAAGGGATTTCAACCTTCATTGGCGGCATTATTACCTTTGAACCCCTCATGATTCCTGTAATTATCCTTGGATTTAGCATCCTATACCCTTTTATGAAAAGCTTTACAATAGCAGGATTAGGGGCATTTCTTTTTATCCCAGTAGGACTCTTTTTAAAAAATAATGATTGGCTAAGTTGCCTCATAGCATTAGGTATCATTGCAATGCTTTACGCAGCACATGCAGAAAATCTCAAGGAAAGGCTGAAACCTAATGAGTAAGCACGAGTTCTTTTTTAAAATTGCCACCACAGCTGATGAATTTGAACAAATTCATTGCTTGAACTATCAAACCTTTTCAGAGGAGATCCCACAGCACAAAAAGAATAAGGAGCAAAAATTAGTCGATTCCTTCCATGCTGAAAATACATATATCATTTGTGTAAAAGAAAACGAAGTGATTGGGATGACAGCCATTCGTGATAACCGGCCTTTTTCGCTTGATCGAAAAATTGGACCCGTTGAACAATCACTCTCTTTTCCAGTCAACTCACCATGTGAAGTTAGACTACTATCCGTCAAAAAAGAATATCGAAATGGCCGAGTCTTTTTAGGACTAGCGCAGTTTTTAATAAAATATTGCTTAAAAAAGGGTTACGATATTGCTTTCATTTCAGGCACCGTCCGTCAATTAAAGCTTTATGGTCAGTTAGGATTCCAGCCTTTTGCTCAATTAACCGGAACAGATGAAGCACTCTTTCAACCCATGTACTTGACGAAAAAGACGTTTGATGAGTCGATTGCTGGCAGAATCCTTCCACCGACGATTCCATTCTTGCCGGGACCGGTTCAAATTTCTGAAAAAATCATGAATGCCTTAAGAAAGACACCGATTTCTCACCGTTCCGATTTATATAAAGAAAAAATAGCGAAGGCAAAGGATATTCTCGCAAAATTAGTGAACAGCAACTATGTTCATATTTTCCTAGGATCTGGAACTCTTGCCAATGACGTAGTGGCAGGTCAGCTATCTTTAGAAACGGGACGGGGGCTCATTTTAGCCAATGGAGAATTTGGCAGTCGTTTGGTTGAACAAGCTAATCGATTTGGGCTCCAATTTGATGTACTTCAAAAAGACTGGGGACAGGCATTCGACCGTGATGAAATTGTTTCTAACATCTCCAGCACTACCGGGTGGATTTGGGCTGTTCACAGTGAAACTTCTTCTGGTATGCTTAATAATCTTAATTTGTTGAAGGAAATAGCAAGCCAGCATCAACTTAAGCTTTGCCTCGATTGCATCAGCTCTTTAGGGGCAATCGAAGTAGATTTAGAGGGTGTGTTTTTAGCAACGGGTGTAAGCGGAAAAGCCATTCGCGCTCTAACAGGGCTTTCATTCATTTTCCACCACCACGAGGTGCAGCCGTCTTTAACACTTCCGAAATATCTAGATTTAGGAACATACTTGGCTATGGGCAGCATTCCTTTTTCCCAGTCTTCCAATCTTTTAGAGGCACTTCTAGCAGCATTGGAGGATATTAATAAAGAAACTTTCAAAAAAGTGGTAGAAACACATACTTATTTAAAAAATCAGCTTAAACAATTTGGCTTTACTATCATCAGTGAACAGAACAGCTCACCGATAATTCTCACAATTGAGATACCTAGCACCATTTCTTCTGCTGTAATTGGAGATATCCTCTACAATCATGGCTACCAGCTTCACTACGAAAGCGACTACCTAAAGCGAAGAAATTGGATTCAAATTGCCTGCATCGACCACTACGATAAAGCCGACCTAGAAAAAATGGCCAATCTCTTAAATAGAGTAATAACCTATGAACAAAATGCCACACAACAAGCACTAGTCAACGGTAAATAGGATAGGACTAAGTCACTGCCAGAAGAGCCTGGCAGTGACTTTTCTGTATTGCAACTGTCCGCCTGAGGTGGAAAGTGTCCACGGGCGGTGCCTGTCACCATCATATTGGTGTCACTTTCAACGAAGATTGACGGCTTCCCATATGCTTTTGTCGGTTATGGCAGTTTTTCCCTCAAGGTCTGAGATGGTTCGAGCCAGTCGGAAGATTTTTATTTGGGTACGGTTGCTCCAGTTTTTCTTAGCCGCAAGTTGGTGGATTATTTTTTGCTGTTCTTGAGTTAATGGGCTTGTTTTTTGCAACATATCATAGCTGACTCTACTATTACATAGTTCCTTTCCATAACGCTCATACTGCCGATTCCTTGCAGCCTCCACCCTCCTTTGAACAACTATTGAAGATACCTCTTCTCTTGAGGACCCTCTATCTAGGTCAATAGGTTTTATGGTTAGCCGAATATCAAATCGGTCACGAAGCGGACCAGAAACTTTATTTTGATAGTTTTGAGCCTGCCTTGGCGTGCAGGTGCAATAATGTCTATTCGAACCTGCATAGCCACATGGACATGGATTCATAGCAGCAAGTAAGATAAAGGAAGCTGGATAGGTAAGTGTTGCATGCGTTCTGCTGATGGTAATCTTTCCACTCTCAAATGGTTGACGCAACATATCAAGGGTTTTTTTCGGAAATTCAGCAATCTCATCAAGAAATAATACTCCTCGATGAGCTAATGAAATCTCTCCTGGCTTTGGATATGTACCGCCGCCTATAATTGATATCCCAGAAGCAGAATGGTGAGGATTTCGGAACGGAGGGATATTGGCGTTAGGATAGTTGGTTCCACTTAATTGGTGCAGAGCAATTATTTCTAGTCGTGCTTCTTTTGACAGTGGCGGTAAAATAGATGGGAAGCTTTCAGCAAGCATACTCTTTCCACAACCAGGAGGTCCGGTCATCAAGACGTGATGTTCCCCAGCCGCGGCTACTTCCATTGCCCTTTTCGTATCACTATGACCAATGATTTGTTGAAAATCTATATAGCTACTACTATATGAACCAATTTCTTCTGTTTTCGGGGTAAAAGGAGACCCTCCTCCTCTTCCTTCTAAAATCTCAATCACTTCTCTTAAACTAGAAGTATATACAATTTGAAGTCCATCAATATCGAGGACTGGCTGCTTTTCATCATACGGCATATAAAGCCTTTTTATTCCCAGCCTTTTTGCAGATAAAACGGCTGGCAGCATACCTTCTACTGGCACTATCGCTCCGTCCAACGAAAGCGCTCCAATAAATCCAGAGTTCTCAGGAATTGAAATGACCAGTTCATTCAGACTTACCAGCACTCCAATCGCCATAGGTAGATCAAACATTGGACCACTTTTCTTCTGTTCTGAGGGTGAAAGATTTATGATGATTTTCTGGCCGTTTATGGTATATCCTAATGGTCTCAAAGCTGCGCTAATCCGTTCCTTCGACTCCTTGACTGCAGCGTCAGGGAGACCCACAATTCGAATCGAATCATTCCCTACAAACGTTTTTACTTCCACGTTTAAACGATAACCTTCCATACCTTTTAAACCTATACTCGTTACTTTCGTACACATGGATTTTCCTCTTTTCTTGGAATCATCACAACTTTTCGATTGTCTAGCAAGAATAAATCCATTTGTGGTGTTTTTATGTATTCTTCATAATGTTTGGACGCGGGAGTAGGAAAATAGGAAAGTAGATATTGGGTGTCCACGAGCTCGTTTACTTCGCCATTCACGTATGCATTGTAACTGCTCCATGAATAGTCCTCTAGTTGATCGACAAGTCCAGCTTTCAATGGATTCAGGTGGATATACTTGCTGACATCAAATTCGTAATCAAGAGAATCGAGTAATTCAGCACCATAGCGTTTTTCAAAAACATGGCCGGTAAAATCATATTTCTTATTAAAATACTTGGCAAATTTGGTATTAAGATGGCTCATGATAATAGTTGGAGAAGTGTCTGAGGTTTCAATTTGGAGATGAGTGTGATTGGTCATCAAGCAGAAAGTGTTTAGCGTAAAAGGGAATCGAACCATGGTTTCTTGTAAAAAGCTTAGATACTTCATACGATCTTCATCATCATAAAAGAGAGTAGATTTTCGATTACCACGACTTGTAATATGATATTTTGCACCTGGAAACCAAGCACGGCGTTTTCGACCCATAGCGGTCACTCCTAATCAATTGAAATATTAGAATTAAAGATTGGAAGAGGGGTTAAAACCAAACTGAGGATAATAGAAGAGATTCAAATAGTATCATTCGACATCCTTCCCCAAATTCCTTCCTCAAAACCAACCATATAAAAAATAACACCATACTGTCCGCATAAGGTGGACAGTGTCCACGAGCGGTGACAGGCACCCTGGCATGATTGCGGCATTTATGATATCCTTAAAAGACCCTAAATCCTCCCTAATAGACAGATACCATTCTTTTTATAACCCCTTCAACTTTACCTACACCAAGACCTTGATGAAGGTCTGTATAGATTTAAGGTTCTTAATCAATTTGCCAAAACAAAAACGGAGGTTTTAATTTGAAAAAATTATTAATTGTATTATGTACCTGCATGTTATTGCTTCTAGGCGGTTGTTCGTTTCTTAATGACGCACAGGACACGATTACTTATGTTAATGAAGCAACAGACTATTTAGCCACTGCTACTGATTTCGCTAGTGATGCCCCAGCTCTTGCGCAACAAGCTATTAGTGACCTCCAAGCCGCTGAGGATCTCCAAACTATGCTTCAACAAATGCAGCAAACAGCTGAAGCCTTTAATGAACTTCAAGCACCGGATATTGCAGCTGAGCTTCACCAGCAAATTATCGAACAAAACAGCGTGATTGTAAGTGAAATTGAAACCTTCATGAATAATTTCCAAGACGGCCTGCTTGATCCAGCTATTCTTGAAAACACTGAGTTGTTTCAGACCGTTCAAGATATCACCAGCATTATTGACCAGATTCAACAGCTTGGTGGTGAATAGTTGGTCCCAAAACTATAGGAGGTAGAGCAATATGAAAAAATTGCTAATCTTTACCTTCATTTTATATTTTAGTGTCCTAACAGGCTGCCATGTTAATGGTGATAAAGAAATCAAAGGAACTGTTACTGTAAATGGTGAACCTGGTATTAAAGGGACTGTTAACGAAGTTCAAAGCAGCAGTATCTTAGTTGAGGATGAGAAAATAGGGTTAATCTGTCTCTCTTTACCTGATGGAACCGATGGCCATGACTTCGAAAAAGGTCAGACGGTGGCGGTTTGGACAGATGGGAAAATTCGAGAATCCTATCCAGCCCAAGGAACAGCGTTAAAAATTGAAGTCATCAATTAGGAAAACAGGCTGACTCATTCAGCCTGTTTTTTCTATTGATAGCGCAAAGCCTCGAGCGGGCTAAGCTTGGCTGCTTTGTTGGCAGGGAAGATTCCGAACACGATTCCGATAAGTGTCGTTCTGAATTTGTTACTACCTATTCTATTAGGTTCATAGATTCTTCCCATTTCATTCATGATTATTTCATATTTATCACTTACCCTAGATTTAATAGAGTGCCTCTACCCCCTTATCAATGAAATAAAGGAGGTATTTGATGATAAAAATAATGAGCCTTAGCTTAATTGGTTTCAAATCATAGAGTAACAATATCTCCGGAAAAAGGGGCTAATACAGCAGTAGTAGAAGATAGGATTCTATCAGAACAAACCAAAGAAGAAAATAAAATCGTAGAGGAAATGCTGCTGGACGTACCCTTGCTTAATCAAATGGATGCTCCTCAATTGTATAATGGCTGTGAAGTTACCAGTCTCGCGATGATTTTAAATTATAAAGGCATACCCGTGACGAAAAATCAACTAGCTCAGGAGATTGTAAGAGTTCCGTTGAATTATAAAAGTGGAGAACGTGGAAATCCAAATACTGGTTTTGTTGGTAATATGGAAGTAGGACCGGGTTTAGGGGTGTACCATGAACCCATTTTTAAATTAGCTCAGAAATACTTGAATGCTGCCGACCTAACAAATTCATCGTTCGATCAACTGTTAAAAGAAGTAGCAAATGGAAACCCTGTGTGGGTTATCACAACCTCCTCCTTTGCACCTGTTTCTGAATTTGAAACATGGCAGACTCCAGAAGGAACCGTGGACATCACGTATAAAATGCACAGCGTTGTGATCACCGGCTATGATTCTACAAATATTTACATTAACAATCCATATGGAACGAAAAATCAAAAAGTGGACCGGGAAACCTTTATCGGAGTCTGGGAACAAATGGGGAAACAAGCGGTTGTCCTATATTAATAAAAGTAGGTGCCTGTTGTGGCACCCTATTTTTGTATTAAAGTTCTCCATTGTAAAAATTGCAAGTATCCGAGTTTCCAAGAGATAAAGGCACTGAGCACAACCGCACCAATCATGAGAATGAAAAAAAAGCCAATCCATACGCGACACCGTAATCTCACGGTAAAATATTCGTTTTTTTCTCCGGTGAAGCCTTTTGATTCCATGGCGAGTGCGGTTCGCTCTGCTTTACGAATCGCTCCGGCAAGGAGTGGAATTACGTACCGTTTCAACTGCTGTACTTTTTCCGGTATCGTTCGTGCCCGTGCTACGCCTCTTACCCAGTGCGCATTTTGCAGGGTCTGAAACTCCTCCTTGATTAACGGCAGGAAACGGTATCCGGCCATGATTCCATAGGCGAGCTTTGGCAGCAATTTACACTGCTGCATTAAGCTAAGGAGAAAGTCGGTTGGCTTTGTTGTTAACGTAAACATAATCGATACGTGGCAAAGCTTAACACGCGTAAACCAAGCGAGACTCCTCTTTGAAAGCCTTCTGCCGTCAGCGTCAGAAACCCCCATTCCCAAATGACCGAATCTCCTGCCTGCAGCCGTGTGAAAAGCATGGTTGACCAAACATAAATGACGGCTATAAATAAAAATGGAGCGAATAACAGCAGCCATTTTTTAAAAGAAACGCAGCCGAATAGGAAGGTGACCGTTACTGACCAGAGGATAGTCACAAGTGGTGTGATGGGATCGAAAAACACCGATAAGATTAAGATAGAAATGACGATAGCAAGGGCTTTTATACTTGGATTCACCTCATGTAGCGACATGAATCTCTCTCCTTACGATTTCATTTTGCAGCTGTTTCCTAAAAGGCAGCTTTAGCCGTGCTCGCTCTACGATTTCATGGTTTTCCCACAAACTCTCTGGTGTCCCGGAAAAAA
>JAPSKD010000144.1 GCA_031177865.1 Bacillus sp. (in: firmicutes)
ATTCTGATTCTGATTCTGATTTTGCCCTCCAGAAGACATTGTAGTTTGCTGGTTGACTGAATTAAGTTGATTTAGGGTATTTTGAATGGATTGAATTTGGCTTTTTAACGGTGCAAGCTCAACAGCAATTTCTTCCTCAGCCTTTGCAGCTGCCACCCTTTCAATTTTAGCATTTTCTGCAGTTTTAACTCTTTCTTTAATAACCTTTGTCTTTTCTTCCATAGCAAATTCCTCCTTATATAGATTGTTTGAAAATGGTTTGGATGTTGTTTCTATTGCAGGAATAGGGTTATTTCTCTTTTTGCCCATAAAAATAACTACCCCTATAGCAATAGCGAACAAAAGAACTATGAAGAATAACATTCCATTTATGGTAATGCACCTCCAAGTGTATCTACTTGTAATGCCAAGGTAGACAAATATATTATCTTCTAGGTCTAAAGTTTTATTTGTGGCAAGAATATCCAATTGATGAAGTTATTAAAGGTGGTAAACAAACTAACAGATACGCAAGGAGTAAACTAGTCGTTCAAAAAAAGCAGATTATTTTCTTTTTCAACGGTTAATTTAAACCAAATACCAAATAAGACGATACAAAAATGTGGGAGTAATCAAACTGTTAGACAAAAAAAGGGAAATCCTACTTAATTTGAGGACTTCCCTTGGTGATTTTTCATTCTCGAGCAGTAATCATGATAAGCCTGTATTATCCGATCAATGATCGGATTCCATAACCAGCCTGTCATCTTTACTACTACGCTGGTTATACTTCCTAGTAACGAACTACCTAAAATATCCAAAGGGTAATGTTGTCCCATCCAAATGCGGGAGAGTCCTGTTAGGATAGCGGAAAGGTACATCATACTGCCTAATAAACGCTTATAAAACATGACAGAAGTTGCTGCTGCAAATGCTAGAGCGGTATGTTTACTTGGAAATGAAGAGTTCTTTTTTGATGGAAATGGGGATAATAAATGGATCCCGAGATTCAAGAAAGGGCGAGGCTTAAAATAAAACAGTTTAATGATTTTATTTAAAACCATCGATACCCCAGCCGAAATGATTGCATATAAAGTGATTTTCTTATGTGAGTTATCTCGAAACCACATGAAGATTAAAATAAATAGAAATAAATAACGAACTTTTTGAGAAAAGATAATCACCATCATATCTAAAAGCCGATAACGACCAGCAAATTGATTAATCGCTCTGAATATCCTGTAGTCCATATACATATCTCCTTTGTCCCTAGTCTACTAACAAGTCTAGTTTTCCTGTTTAAAAAGTTAATATGTATTGAATAGGTGCCTGTCACTCCTCGATTTGGTCAATGATTGACTAGAAGCTCTCCAAGCCCAACAAAAAGGATTCGGCCGATTGCCGAATCCAAAAGCTATATAAAAAAAGGGGGGGTTATGAAAAAGTTTGAAAAAGGCTTACCTCTTCATGTATCTATCATAACCGGTACAGATGAATAAATTATGAACAAAGGTTTAATAATCTATTAATACTAGCATTCTATCATTTAAGATTGTATCCTGAATTGCCTCTGGAGCAGGGGTTTCCACGCCACTGATAATTTTTTGATAACAGTGGCTTTTTTAGCATTTATGTCAAAAGATAATGCTGGGTCATCCTCAGATACTTCTAAAGGTTCGGTAAATGCCCATTTCTATTCTCCTCTGTTAACCTATCATTTTTTTCGCAACATAAAATCTTCTGCCTAACCAAACTAAAGCTAGTCCTCCGACACCACCAACAACCGCTTTAATTAGGTGAATCTAGTTGTTCCTTTTGCTTCGCAAACCTTCCGATTATCTGCTAAAAAAAAATCCCCTTTCTTTATTTACAAACAATTTACTCACAATTAACACTTTTAACTTGGTACCAAGTTATTCTTAAAGCAAAGATAAAGGAGGGACCTGCGTGAAAATTGAGTTGCATTGTCATACGAATATTTCAGATTGTCCATTGTCGATTGATGAAGTCTTGGAGTTAGCTCTTGCACAAGGGGTTACACACTTAGCGATTACGAACCATGACACCACGAAAGGTCTTGAGAAGGCAGTTGAAACAGGAAAGAGATATGGAATTGAAGTTATACCAGGCATTGAGATGTCAGGGTTTGATTTTGTAAGAGGTCGGCGTGTTCACATTCTCGGTTATTTTATTGAACCTGGTCATGAGGGGATTGAATCTTTTTGTCAACCACTCGTTAACAATAGACACTTGGCCTCGGAGGAAATGGTTGAAAGATTAATCGCTGCAGGGTATAAGATCACATGGGAGCGTTGTAAGGAAATTGCTCATGGAGGAACAGGAGTTTACAAGCAGCATATCATGCATGCATTGATTGAGGCAGGCTATACCGATTCCATTTATGGTCCACTTTATAAAAAATTATTTAATCGCGGACAAAATGGTGAGAAGCCGGGGATTGCTTTTATTCCAATGGAATATATGGATGCCAAAACAGCTGTTCAGGTTATTCTTCTTGCTGGGGGAGTACCAGTGCTTGCTCATCCGGGTCAGTATGGAAACTTTGAAATGGTGCCGGAATTGGTGGAAGCTGGATTACAGGGAATCGAGGTTTGGCATCCATTGCATCAGGATAAACATGAAGAACAAGCCAAACAGCTGGCAAGAAAATATGACCTAATCATGACAGGTGGATCCGATTTTCACGGTGAATATGGAGAACAACCTGTGCTAATTGGGAGTAAAAGCCCAGGAATGGAGACTCTTGAAGCATTACTAGCGAGAAGAGATTGGATCGCAAAAACGAATTAAATAAGGAGCTGAACCATTCCTATGCCTTTTATCTATCAGCCCAAAAAAGAAAAAAAGCTATCCATCACTCCAAGCTTCGCTGATTCAAGTCATATTATCAATAGTTATGCGGGGGAATGGACCTCTATCGGAGAAAATAATCATATCATCGAGTCCACCTTTGGTGATTATACCTACACAATGGATGATGTAACGGTTAACTATGCGGAAATAGGTAAGTTTTGTTCGATTGCGTCCCACGTATGTATTAATCCGGTTCAGCACCCAATGGACCGAGTCAGCCAGCACCATATGACTTATCGAAAGGTGGCATACGACTTTGCCAATGAGGATGATGAAGCCCTTTTTAATTGGCGGAGGACTCAAACCGTGAAAATTGGCCATGATGTATGGATCGGCCATGGTGCGATCATTATGAAAGGTGTAGAGATTGGTACTGGAGCAGTCGTTGGATCTGGGGCGGTTGTGACAAAAAGCGTCGAGCCTTATACGATTGTTGTTGGTGTTCCTGGCAAGCCCATTAAAAGAAGGTTTTCAAAAGAAGTAGTGGATCGATTACTTGAAATTGCCTGGTGGGATTGGCCAAGGAAAAAACTTGAAACCCATTTTGATGAATTAAACGATTTAGACACCTTCCTAAAAAAGCATGGGTAAGTCCTAGTCCTAGATTAGGGCTTTTTCTAATAATTTACATAGGCTTAACCTTTATTATATATTCAGACGATATACTAGACATAGATTTGGTGTCGAAAGGGGCAAGCCTTGATGTCTGAAAAAACTTTATTAGTAGATCGGTTGATTTCAGAAATACGGGAAGGAAAATATAAACCGAATGACAAATTACCATCTGAAAATGAACTAGCCGATCTGTATAAAGTACCAAGAATGGTGATTCGAAAGGTGTATGAGCGCTTGCAGGAACTCGGTTATATTTTTTCGAAGCAAGGAAAGGGCAGCTATGTTCAAAATCAAAAACTGCAAATACCGCTTATTTTAACCGGAGATGTGAGTTTTACTGAAAAAATGAAGGAATTAAAGTATGATTCTAGGACTATCAATCTATCCTGTGAAAAAATTCCATATAAATCTTCCATTTATCATTCGTTACAAGTGAAACATGAAGACGCCGTGTATAAGATTAGCCGTTTACGAATCGTGGAAGATTGTCCCATTGCTGTTCATACATCGTACTTATCTCAAGCCCTTTTTGAAAATATTGAGAAGGATGGGAAGGGAATTCACTCTATTTTTCACTATTATCGACAACAAGGCTATACAGATTTTCAACCGACTCGCAGCCAATTGAGTGTTGTTTTTCCAAGTAAAGTAGAACGAGATGTATTGAAATGTCCCAGCCTTGTCCCCCTTTTACTCTTAGAATCAGGATGTGTAGATAAGAAAACCGGGAAAGTGCTTGAATACTCGAAGATTATGTATCGCAGCGATTGTTTTACTTATGTGATCTAAGGTGTTGTGAACCTACATAAAGCTCTGAAATAAATAGATGTTTTTAAAAAAATCGGCCATTAAGAATAACGGGTTCGGTTGTTGAGGAGAAAATAACAATTTACACCTGAATTAGCAGACTAAATAGTATAAATTTGTAATTGAATTGACATATGAAATAACACAAAACCATTAAAAATACGAACAGACCTCCTGGTAATTGAAGGTCTGTTCGTATTTAATGCTTTTCAAAATAAAATTTATATATTGTCACTGTCCATTTTTTTCTTAAATACAAGTATAGCGGTAGTGAAAACTATAACTGTATAAGCTAAAACCCATATTATGTGTGAATTTATTTCTGAATAACTACCATTTAAGACAGATTGCGTAAGTTTTACAGAATGAACAAAAGGAAGTGCATTCGATATTGTTTTTAAAGTTTCGCCCATCATATCTAGGTTGTACCAAATGCCACCTAAAAAAGATACCAACATAATAACCATTGATGCTATACCACCTACTTGCTTGTCGTTAAATACGCAACCAAGAAGCAATCCAAGACCTATAAACAGGATAGCAGATGGGATAAGTATAAGAATTGTTAGCAGTACATTTATATCAAAAGACAATCCAAAGAAAAATGCTGTAATGAAACAAACGGCACTTTGTAATAGAGCTATTGCTAATAGTGGCAGTGAATAACCAATAATAAAATCAGATGAAGACAATGGAGATGCAAATAAACGTGTCAAAAACCAACTACTTCTATCTTTGGCGATTAACATACCAGAAAATAACGAAATAAACGAGAAACTAAATACTGCCATCCCTGGTGCAAGTTTTTCAATTTCAAACAAATTATACGGCATATTTTTTTGCATTACTGATAATATAATCAACATTACCAAAGGAACACCTATGAAAAAAACTAAACTTATTGGGTCTCTTAATATCTCTTTTCGATTTCGTGTAACAAGTGCTAGAGTTTTCAAGAACTCACCTCCGATTCTGAAACAAGTGTAATAAAGGCATCTTCAAACTTTTCAGCATTTGTTAATTTCTTTAACTCTTCTGCTGTCCCAATTGCTTTTAATTGACCTTTTACCATAACCCCAATTCTGTCTGAAAGAGATTCAGCTTCTTCCATATAATGGGTTGTAAGGATAATAGTAATTTTACCTTTCAATCTTTCTATTGCAGTCCATAACTCTCTTCTTGCGATAACATCAAGTCCTAGAGTTGGCTCATCAAGAAAGAGAATCTGTGGTTCAGAGACAAGTGCCATCGCAATGCTCAATCTACGTTGCCATCCTCCTGATAATGTTTTAGCTTTGTCCTTAGCAACAGTAGTAAGACCGAAAGTTGAAATGATTTCATCTACTTTGGAAAGTGGTGAATTTTTGTCGTTACCATATATTTTAGCAATTAGTTCAAGATTTTCTCTAACAGTTAAATTAAATGCAACAGCATTTTCTTGTGGTGATATATTAATTTTGCTTTTAACACCTTTAGGTTTCGATACAACACTTTCACCAAGAATAATTGCGTCTCCACTCGTAGGTTTGCTAAGGCAAGATAGCATTTTAATTGTAGTAGTTTTTCCTGCACCGTTCCCACCGAGCAAAGCGAAAAGTTCACCTTTTCCTACTGTAAGATTTAACGAATTTACTACGATTTTATCTCCATATTTTTTTACCAGATTGGTAGTTTCTATTGCTTGCAAATAAATCCCCCCTCATTTGTCTATTATGATTTTAACATAATTATACATTTATCCTTTGAAATTGATTCTATATGCATCTTAATATTAGCACCACATTTAACAGAAATTAGCAATGGCACATAAATTTATGTACTTTCGCCAAATAGTGTGTGAATTTGTATGCTAAAACTTTTGCCGAAACCAAAATAAACATTGATATACCAATAAAAAAGGAGGTGCTAAATCATTTACGATTGCACCTCCCAATGTATTACTATTTAAGGTTTTCTCCCTCTCAACTGAACCCGTTACATTAAGAAGCCGACTTTTTTAATTCCAGAAACGACTTTTATTCATACGTCATTTACAAAACCCAAACAAACTTAACCATTCTTTTACGTTCGCTCACTTGGCAACAAGATAGAGTAAAACATGTAGAACGGGCTGTTGCCTTAAAGATAGTTGTTAAAATCTTAAAGCCGATTTTAACGTGGAAATAGCTATTTTGCGCTTTAGAATTTAATTTGCAGGCTCTTTTCTTCTTAAATTTATGCTATTTTCTGCGGAAACTTAGCACAATTATTAAATTTTGTTCCAAAAAGCAACAAAGTTTAAGAAAAGAGCCTAGAACAAAGACATTAGGAGGCCTTAGATGAAAAGAAGACGAAGAACAGAGATTTTAATCAATGGTTCTCAAAAAACGTTAGATGACATGGCCCATTGTATAAAAGATAACTACCAGGTGAAGGTCATTCAAGAGCCAGAAAGTGGCTTAGTGATGATGAAAGTCCGAGAGACTTCCCAACAAAGTCTGTTTTATCCTGGTGAAGTGTTGGTAACAGAATGTAAGGTTCAAATCGAAGGGAGAATTGGAATTGGCATTGTGACGGAAGATCAGACCGAGCTTGCGTATAACCTTGCTGTGATTGACGCAGCGTATGAAGCGAAGCTGCCTGAAACGATGGCGTGGAAGCTGCTGCTTGAAAACGAGGAGAAAGTCATTCAGGAGCAGAGAGCTGCTGCCAACCGTTCTATTTTAAAAACAAAAGTAAACTTTGAAACGATGGATGTTTAATGAGGAGGAAAAGATTTTGACACTAGATATCGTTCACGATCTTCAATCTGTTTATCGAAAATTGGTGGATTCTACTTCAAGACCAGGGCTCATTTCGGATTTGAGGAAGGAGGCAGTTTTAATAGAAGAGGAGGATAAAAAAGGCTGCAGTGCTTCTGTTTTATTGATAGCCCTCACCTTATTTGATCAGGAAGTTTCTTTTAAGGTGTTTTCACCTCAAGCAGATTCGGTTTCGAAAACCATTAATCAATTAACCTATGCTAAGCCTACAGATTCAAAGAAGGCTGATTTTCTATTAATCCTTCAAGATGCTGAAAAAGGATCGCTTGAAGAGGCTATTATCAATGCGAAGGCTGGGACGTTAAAAAATCCACATACATCTGCCTTCATTATCGTTGAAGTGGAATCTGTGACAAGCGGAGAAGCTCTATTGTTAAAGGGACCAGGAATTCACACCACAGAGCTTGTTCATTTGGATATCAATGAAAACTGGGTGGAAAGCCGCCAGGAAAAAAACAAGGAATACCCGTTAGGGATTGATTTGATTTTTATCGATCAACATCATCAGCTTTTATCTTTACCTAGAACTACACAAATTACCAGAAATCGGGTGATTGTTGAATGGGATATGTAGCCGTTAAAGGTGGAACGCATGCAATTGAAGAGTCAATCAAGCGTTTGAAATATGAAAGAGTTCATCATGGACAAACAATCGAAGTTGAAAAAATTAAAGCGGGTATGCGCGGATTAGTTGATCAGGTGATGTCAGAAAGTAGTTTATACAATGAGACGTTGGCTGCCCTAGCGATTAAACAAGCAGAAGGAAATCCAGAAGAGGCTGTCTTTTTATTAAGAGCTTATCGTTCGACGGTCCCTCGAAAGCATTATTCAAGAGTGATCGAATCTGAACAAATGAATGTGGAGCGTCGGATCTCGGCAAGCTTTAAAGATATCCCAGGTGGTCAAATCCTTGGGGCAACAACCGATTATACCCATCGATTGCTTGATTTTACCTTAATGGATGAAAGTGACGAAGTCGTCCAGGAATGGCTTCATCATTATCTAAAGGAAAGCTTCCAAGGTGATGAAGAGCAGCTGACTTTACCAAAGGTGCTCGATTATTTACGTAAAGAAGGCTTAATCCCCCCTTGTGAAACCAACAATATGGAACCAGATGATGTGACGAGAGAAAGTCTGGAGTTTCCATCGAGCAGAAGTCAAAGACTGCAAATTTTAACAAGAGGGGAAACAGGTGCTGTTACTTCCCTTGCCTATGCGGTGATTAGGGGTTATGGAGCCTTGCATCCGACTGTTGGCGAGCTTCGCGTTGGTACTTTACCCGTTACGATTGATCATCCAACCGATGCGGGTGACGATGATGATGCCTTTTATATTGGAGAAGTAAAGGTCACAGAAACTGAAATGCTCATGCCGGTTACCGTGGAAAAAGACTTCGGAAAAAAAGAATTGGAGTTTGAAATCGGCTACGGTCTTGTGTTTGGCCAAAATGAAACAAAGGCGATTGCAATGGGGATTCTAGATAATTGTCTTGAACATCCAGATCTTGACTTTCCTAGCCATAATGAAGAATTTGTTCTTTATCATATTGATTCAGTGGAATCGACGGGCTTTATCTCGCATTTGAAAATGCCTCATTACGTTACCTTCCAATCCAAGTTGGATAGTGTACGGAAAACCAAAAAAGAAGGGACGAAAAATGAGGAAGGACAAGAGGTGAAAAGGTGATGAATACAGCCTATAACTTTGCTTTTTTTGACGAAGGTTCAAAAAGAGAGATTAGAAGAGCAACGCTAAAGGCGATTGCGATTCCTGGTTACCAAGTTCCATTTGCCTCAAGAGAAATGCCAATTGGCAGAGGATGGGGTACCGGCGGTTTGCAGTTAACGCTATCGTTAATTGGCAAAAATGATTGTTTAAAAGTCATTGATCAAGGATCCGATGAATCCGTTAATGCCGTCAATATTAAAAAGCTCGTTTCTGATACGACTGGTGTGGGAACAACGGATCATACCACGGAAGCAACCCTTATTCAATCGAGACATAGGATTCCTGAGGTTCCGCTTAGACAGGATCAGATTCTCATCTTGCAGGTGCCGCTTCCTGAACCGCTCCGTTTATTTGAGCCGAGCGAGAATGAAACGAAAAAACTTCACGGTGAGAAAGAATATAGTGGTGCTTGGTTAATGCTGTTTGAACAGATTATGAAATATGGAAGTATGACAACGGGGGCGGATCACCCTGTGATGGTTCATGATCGTTATGTAATGGCACCTAGTCCGATTCCACGATTTGATAATCCGAAAATGCATGAAAGTGAAGCGCTGATTCTGTTAGGGGCGGGTCGTGAAAAGAAAGTGTACGCAGTCCCACCGTATACAAAGGTGGTATCGCTCGATTTTGAAGATTATCCGTTTGAGCCAGAGTCCTTTCTTGACAAGCATTGCCGGTTATGTGGTCGGGCGGGGGTCTTTTTAGATGAGCTTGTAGATGAAGGAACGAATGAAACGTTCTATCAATGTAATGATACAAGCTATTGTATTGAAACATTAAATGAAGTCGAACCATTTGGAGTGAAATAAATGGCTGAATTTGAAGTTCCGGTTTTATCCATTAAAAACTTAAATAAGCAGTTTGGTTCAGGATGTCACCATTGTCAAGACGGAGAATCTCCTTCTCTCGTAAAAAATTATTGTCAGGTTTGTGGAACGGTTTATGCCTGTAGAGATGTATCCTTTGATGTTTTTCCAGGAGAGGTTCTTGGTATCGTCGGAGAGAGTGGCAGTGGAAAATCAACATTGATGCAATGCCTTTACTTTGACCAGGAAGTAACCAATGGTGAGGCCTATCTAGCAGACTACCATAATGGTGAGAAAAATCTCTTTCAAGAGTCTTCTCAGCAACAGCGCTATATTCGTAACAATATCATGGGGAAAGTCTATCAAAATCCTTTATTGGGGTTAAAAATGAACTTTTCATCGATTGGCAATATTGCCGAGAAGCTCATTGCAGCTGGCAACCAACATGTTGGCATGATGGAAAACAGAGGGACGGAACTTCTAAATAAAGTAAACATCCCTGTGCATCGCCGAAAAGAGGCGCCGAAAAACTTTTCGGGGGGAATGCAGCAGCGGGTTCAAATTGCCAAAGCTCTTTCCAATCGTCCTCCCCTTCTTCTACTAGACGAAGTGACGACTGGATTGGATCTTTCTGTACAAGCAAGTGTCCTCGATTTAATTATAAGTCTGCAGCGCGAATTGAATATTAGTATTGTTCTCGTTTCGCATGATTTAGGAGTCATCCGTATGCTTGCAGACCGAACACTCGTGATGTTGGAGGGAAGGGTCATTGAGCAAGGTTTAACGGACCAAATCCTTGAGGACCCGCAGCATCGATATACACAGCAGCTTGTTCATTCCTTGCTGTGAGATTTCCATTCTTAATTTAGGGGGAAGTACTTTGTTTGTGATTACAAATGGAAGGCTAATCACCGAAGAAGCAGTTTTGTATGGCTATGATCTGTTAATTGAAGAGGATAGAATTACGAAAATTGCTCCTAAAGGTGAGATTAAATTTGAGGAACAGATAGAGGTAATTGATGCAGCAGGAGGTTATATTTCTCCAGGTTTTATCGACATCCATTCGGACTACATCGAGCATATGGCTGCACCGAGACCGACCTCACTGATGAATTTTGATTTGGCTTTACGAGAAACAGAGAAACAGCTTATCTCACACGGTATTACGACGATGTTCCATTCTCTTTCCTTGTTCAAAGGGAGTGATTATGAGTATAAGCCGATTCGTGAGCCTGAAAATGTTCGGAAATTTATTGATTTAATTGACCGGACCCACAGTATGAAGCACCTTGTTCGCCATCGATTCCATGCAAGATTTGAGATTGATAATGTTGAAGAAATGGAAAATCTCAAAAGCTATATTACCGAGAACAAAGTCCATTTAGTTTCTTTTATGGATCATACTCCTGGACAGGGGCAGTATCGTCACCTGGAAATTTACCGAAATACAGTTAAAAGCTATAACAATATCAGTGATTCATCGATTGATGTTCTCATTCGTAATCACCAAACCAAGAAGAAGCTATCGATTGAAGATATCAAGGAAATCACTCAGCTTGCGCATGAGCAAGGTATTGCCGTCGCTTCCCATGATGACGATAGTCTTGAAAAGCTCGAACTCGTTTCTAGTTTTGGGACCACCATTAGTGAATTTCCGATCACTTTAGAGGTAGCGCGCCGAGCGCAGGAGTTAGGCATGTATACGATTGCCGGTGCTCCAAATGTCCTCCTTGGAGGCTCTCATAGTGGAAACTTGGGGGCAGCGGAAGCGATTCAAACCCAATCGATTGATATCTTGTGCAGTGATTACTATCCGGCAGCGATGCTTCACTCCATCTTTGAGTTGGTTGAAAAGTATGGCATGGATTTAGTTGACATGATGAAGCTTGTCACGATTAACCCAGCAAAAGCAGTAAAAATGGATGAAGAAATTGGCTCTATTCGCGAAGGAAAAAAAGCAGATTTGCTAATCATTGAAAAAATAAGTGATGATTTTCCAGTGATTACGGGAGTATTTGTGGACGGGAAGCTGATTCAAAAGACCAATTATCGAATCTAAGCAGACCGCGGTGTGTGAAATAAAAGTCTTATTTTAAGAAAGTAGGTGTGCGGGTGGAAACCCTTTTAGAGATTAAGGACTTATCCAAATCGTTTGACCTTCATAATTTGGGCAAACATATCCGAGCGGTAAGCAGTGTGGATATAAAGATAAAAGAAGGAGAATTTGT
>JAPSKD010000145.1 GCA_031177865.1 Bacillus sp. (in: firmicutes)
AAGATCAAGAGGGTTGGGTAAAGATGACGGAAGAAGAAATTGTAAAATTAAACCCTGATGTAATTATTACCACCTATGGCTACTATGTAGATAATCCAACAGTTGGGGTGCTAAATCGTGAAGGATGGACAGAGGTGCCAGCTGTAAAGAATAAAGACGTGTTTGACGTTGATAGCGATACGGTTACAAGACCCGGTCCTCGTTTAATCGAAGGAGTGGAGACACTTGCGGAACTTATCTATCCGGAGATTTTTAAGCAATAAAATAGGCTGGTTGTATTTAATAAGCGGAGGGCTTTTACTTGGTACGAGCCTTCTTGGCTTATTTTATAGTAGTGTAACAGTCCCAGTCCCTACTATTTTACATATTATACTAGATAAAACGATTCATATGGGTTGGCTAGATGAAGTAGCAAAAAATGAAGAAATGATTATTTGGAATATCCGTCTGCCAAGAGTTCTTCTTGCCTTTTGTGTAGGAGCATCCCTTTCATTAGCTGGTGCAGCGTTTCAAGGGCTTTTACGCAACCCACTAGCAGACCCATACACCATTGGGGTATCTTCAGGAGCCTCACTTGGGGCTGTTCTCGTTTTGTTTTTTCAAGTGACAATTTTTGGTTTAGGAAATTTTACGCTTCCGGTCGTTTCGATTATTAGTGGATTAATCGCTTTACTTGTTGTATTTGGACTCGTTCAATTTAGTAGTAAAAGTTTAGCAATTGAAACGATTATTTTAGCAGGAATCATTGTTAGTGCCTTTATTAGTGCGCTTGTCTCTCTTCTTATTTCATTAGGAGATCGAGACGCGATGACTCAAATTATTTACTGGTTATATGGCAGTGTTGGAATGAGAGGATGGAGTTATGTTCAACTAATTATCCCCTTTATGATAATCGGTTCCATTGTATTGTTTTACTTCTATCGTGAATTAAATGCCCTAGCACTAGGAGAGGATGCAGCAGATCATATTGGCGTAGATGTTAAAAAAGGAAAGACATTTGTTCTAATTGGTGCTTCGTTATTAACCGGTGCAGCAGTAGCTGTTTCAGGGTCGATTGGCTTTGTTGGACTTGTTATACCACACTTAATCCGACTTGTTACGGGTCCGAATCATCGCCATGTCCTTCCGCTTTCCTTGATAATGGGTGGAGCTTTTCTCATACTAGCTGATTTAATGGCTAGAACCTTGATTGCTCCAAAAGAGCTGCCAATTGGCGTGATTACTGCCTTAATTGGTGCACCTGTATTTGCCCTATTACTAATTAGAGAAAGAATTGGGAGGGGGATAAATAAATGATTGAAGTTCAAAAGTTGGTTGGTGGATATGACCGTTCCCCTATTATTAAGGGATTGGATTTAAAAATTGAAAAAGGCGAATTTTTTGCACTTCTCGGGCCTAATGGCAGTGGGAAAACCACCCTTTTTAAACTGATTACAGGGCAATTACCGACTATTAGCGGGAAAGTTTCAATCTGTGGGAAAGAAATTTCATCTCTCTCAAAACTCGATAAAGCAAAAAGAATGGCTGTTTTAACACAGGAAGTGCAAGTATCTTTTGATTATACCGTTGAAGAAATCATTAGTCTTGGGCGTTATCCTCATCAAAGGGGGATCTTTAAGCAACTTTCAAAGGAAGACCGTAAAGTCATCGAGGAGGTTATGGAAATAACTCAAATAAGTGACTTTCGGAAAACTCAATTTCGACTGATTAGTGGTGGTGAAAAGCAAAGAGTCTTATTGGCCAAGGCTTTAGCACAGGAGCCTGAGATTTTACTTTTGGACGAGCCTACTAATCATCTGGATATTAAACATACTTTTCAAATGTTGAATCTACTAAAAGAACGGCAACAAACAACGGGGCTAACCATTTTTTCTATCCTGCATGATTTGAATGTTGCTTCGTTATATGCAGATCGAATTGCCTTACTTCATAATGGGAGCTTTTTAGAAGTAGGAGATGTAGACCTTCTAAGGAAAGAAGAGCAATTAAAGAAGGTTTACGAGGTGAAAGTAAAATCCCAATCACACCCAACTGTTCCAAAACCACAGCTTCTCATGACGCCAAACCACTCTACATCAATTCAGTCATTTAACTTTGAAGACTCTTATAAAATGAAACAGTCGGAAGAATATATTCATGTTGAATTTAATCAGCCATTACGTACCATATCAAATACGTGTATTGGCGCTGGAATACAATGGTTAAAACATTTTTGCCATTTTCATGGTCCACGCCATGATTTACAGCAGATGATGGAAAAATATTCGATTCCCCACGAACAAGCGGCCGGAATCATGACAGCTGCAAAACTCGAGGATATGGTAATCGTAACGAAAGAAATAGAACATATTCAAATGATGGCAATTGTGACAGGAGGGGGAGGGGAATCCATCGACATAATGTTATTCATAGATGCGCATTTTACAGATGGTGCTCTTGTTAACGGATATATGGCTGCTACCGAGGCAAAAGTGAAAGCATTGCAGGGGCTTCATATGATAGATTCCCAAAAGGCCCCTGCTGGTACATCAACCGATACCCTGCTCCTTGCCGTTACACAGCAAGGGGAAAAATTATCTAGCGCAGGCTCAGGAACAGTTGTCGGAATAGGAATTGGTCAAATAGTGTATGGTGCCATAAAGGAAATGTTCAGCAAGGATTTAGAGAAGATTCACTAATATCCTGGAACTTTTTCGGAAATTCAGTGCTTAAGAAGGGGGAATGGCAGATGACGGAACGACGAATCGTAATTGCCGGCACTGGTAGCGGTGTGGGGAAAACGACGCTGACCATCGGGTTAATGGCTGCGTTAATGAAAAATGGCTTAACCGTTCAGGGCTTTAAATGTGGACCTGACTATATTGATCCTTCTTATCATACCGCTGTAACGAAACGAAACTCTCGAAATTTAGACAGCTGGATGCTGACAAAAGAACTTGTCCTGGATATTTTTAGTCATGGCAGTCAGGGGTCTGATATTTCAATCATCGAAGGGGTCATGGGCTTTTTTGATGGGAAAAATCCAGAAACGAATGAGGGAAGTACGGCAGAAATTAGTATGATCACGAAAAGTCCAGTTTTGCTTGTTGTCAATTGCGAAAGTATGGCCCGCAGTGCAGCAGCGATTGTAAAAGGGTTTCAAGTGTTTGCGGACGGTCCAAGTATTGTTGCTGTTATCGCAAATAAAGTAGGAAGCGAAGGTCACTTTCAGCTTGTCAAGAAAGCGATTGAGCAGGAATGTCACGTTCCTGTTATCGGTTATTTGAAACGAAAACTAGATATTGAGATTCCTGAGAGACATCTTGGACTCATTCCTTCTTTGGAAAGAGGGGAACTAGACCCATTCTTTGAACAATTAGGAGCTCTCGTCAGTGAGACTGTCGATATAGAGAAACTGCTTGAATTAGCGGTTGCTGAGCCGTTAGAGGTAAGTCGAAGGTCTTCCATTTTTGAGAAGCAAAGAGAAAACGTAGTGAAAATCGCGGTAGCAAAAGACAGTGCCTTTAATTTCTATTACCCTGAGAATCTAGAAATTATGGAAGCAAAAGGTATTGAAATTGTTTATTTCTCGCCACTTGCGGATGAAGAGTTACCTGAAGATGTTGATGGACTTTATATAGGCGGCGGATTCCCAGAAGAGTTTGCACAAGACCTTGCTTGTAATCTAAAAGCAAAGCAATCAGTAAAGCAAGCAATTGAAAATGGATTACCTACACTTGCTGAATGTGGAGGTTTTATGTATTTAACAGAGTTCATAGAAATTACGGATAAGAAAAAATATGAAATGACGGGTGTTATACCAGGGAGCATACAAATGCAAACAAAATTAGCGGCATTGGGATATAGAGAGATTAACGGGCAAAATGCTAATTTTATACTTGAAGATTTGAGTGCCAGAGGGCATGAATTTCATTACTCAACCTTCCAAGCCGTCGAAAAGGATGTGCCTTATGCTTATGAAACGACAGGACTGAGAGGTATAAGCAAGGAAGGGTATTTACTACATAATTTAGTAGCTGGGTACACTCATTTTCATTTTGCCTCTTGCCCAGAAATGGTTGAGAATTGGATAAGAAAATGTCTGGAGAATAGGGGAAATCGATATGAGTAAACAAATAAATCGCAATGGCTTAACACTTGTTTATACAGGTCATGGAAAAGGTAAAACGACATCTTCTTTAGGGTTAGCCCTTCGAGGAATTGGTCGAGGATTTAAAGTCAAAATCTATCAGTTTATCAAATCACCAGAGCGTACTTATGGTGAACAAATTGCCTTGCAAAGACTGGGCGTTGATATGGTCCAACTAGGAGTTGGTTTCACTTGGACAAAAACTCCAGAGGAACATAGGGAGGCCTTAAAGCAAGGATGGCCGCAAGCTAAGGAAGCCGTAATGAGTGGGGAGTACGATTTGGTTATTTTAGACGAACTTAATAATGCATTAGCCATTAATAAGTTTCCAATCGAAGATGTTTTACCTCTAAACGAAGTGATCGATTTAATCAAAAATAAACCTTCTCATGTTCATTTGGTGATTACCGGAAGAGATGCCAAGCAAGAAATAAAAGACATAGCTGATCTTGTTTCAGTCATTGAATCGGAGAAACATTATTACAATGAAGGCATCCCAGCTGTAAAGGGAATAGAATTTTAGAATCATGAAGGGGGTTTCCATATGAGATTGATATCCATATGTCCAAGTAATACAGAATTAGTAGCTTACTTAGGATTAACATCTTCGTTAGTAGGAGTGGATAACTACTCGGATTGGCCAGAGGATTTTCAATCATTGCCAAGATTAGGTTCTGATTTGAACATTGATATGGAGAAAGTTGAAGCGTTACAACCTGATTTAGTATTAGCCTCTCTTTCAGTACCTGGAATGGAACGCAATATCGAAGAGTTAGAAAAACGAAACATCCCTTTTGTCATTGTGCCTAATCCTAAGACATTAACAGAGGTAGGAGAAAGTATATTATTCGTTGGAGAAGTTACGAATACTTTTGACAAAGCCAGACGATTATTTAAAAAATACAATCGTATAATCGAAAAATATCAATCTTTATCTAAGCAAGTGCAAAAGCCTGTAACCCTTTATTGGGAATGGTGGGCAAAACCTATCTTTACTCCTGGAGCAGCCAATTGGTTAACCGAAATAAGTAAACTTGCAGGGGGAAGAAATGTATTTGAAGATATGGCGCAATCAAGTGTTACAACGGATTGGGAAGAGATCGTACAAAGAAATCCCGATGTGATTTCCGTTATTTGGGTGGGGGTGCAGAAAGAAAAGGTTAATCCAAAGGTTATATTAAAACGCCCTGGGACGGAACACATGGATGCCATTAAAAACAATCAATTGTATATATTGGATGAGCCGTTATTTTGTAGACCTTCACCTAGATTATTACTTGGTTTATTTAAGATAGCGAGTATCCTTCATCCGTCTATTTACCCACCATTCAACGAGAATAAAGATCCCTTATTGGATGAAGAAGTTGAATTTCTGCTATAAATATAATCATTATATTCACTCTTACTACTCACGGAAGTTGTTTATTTCAACATACGTGAGTATTTTTCTTGTGCAAAGAAACCTTGGGTCTTTTTGTCTATTTTTTGGATTGAAAAGATATTTTCTATGGTATCGGGAAAGATAGGATGGATAAAAATATCTGGAGGTTGCTATGCCGGAACATGTAGAAGTGGCTGGTCGTGCTATCTTTTCTTTTTTAGTATTATTTTCTCTTGCAAGAATTCTGGGAAAAAAGCAGATTTCTCAACTTACTTTTTTTGATTATGTCGTTGGGATTGTAATTGGAGACATGGCTTCACAAATAGCAATAGACACTTCAATGAAAATTGTAAATGGCTTAATAGGATTAGTTGTTTATACTCTATTATCAGTAATCCTTGCTTATGGTGCTATTAAATCGTTTAAGTTTAGAGATTTAGTAGAGAGTAGTCCGTCTATTCTAATAAAAGATGGAAAAATAATGGAGAGGAGTCTTTTTAGACATAAGATGACTTATGATGACTTGATGAATGGTTTAAGGGAAAAAGATGCTTTCAAGATTGATGAGGTTGAAATGGCTATCTTGGAAACAAATGGACAGATTAGTGTAATGAAGAAACCAGAATATCAGGCGCTAACTCCAAAAGATATGGGTCTAAGAATGAAAGAGGATCATGCCCCATCCTTAATCATTATAGATGGAACACTCTTGGAAAAACGCTTAAGATCCTTAGGCTATACGAAAGATTGGCTTCTAAGTGAAGTAAAGAAAAAAGGGGCAAATACATTCGATGATGTCTTTTTAGCTCAGATTAATTCTAATGGAAATGTTTATGTTGATTTATATGATGATAAGCAAAATAAACAATAAAATTCATTCTAAAAATGAAGTCAAATTAAACTTAATCCTTTAGAAAGTTAACTAGGGCGATTGCAGTAAGGCGGCAATCGCTCTTTTTACATTATTATCTGTGTTGATCCACAAGAATTTGATTGCCATCTGGATCTTCAATAATAAAATGTGCCGGTCCTTCGCTTGATTCATCTGCTTCAGAAAGCATGGTTATTCCTTTTTCTTTTAGCTGTTTTTGAAGGTCTCGGATGTCTGTAAATGATTCGAGATTTTCTGCATTTTCATTCCAACCAGGATTAAAAGTGAGGATGTTTTTTTCGAACATACCTTGGAAAAGTCCAATTATGCAATTCTCATTCTTCATAATCAGCCAATTTTGGGTAATGTCTCCACCAAAGACATGAAATCCTAGGTTTTCATAAAACTCTTTTGATACATGAATGTCTTTCACATTTAAACTTACAGAAAATGCACCTAACTTCATGAAACTACCACCTTTTTATTAAAAATTAAAAATTCAGATAAACTTACCTTAATTAGTATAAGATAGCACTATAAAATACACAATGTTATAGGGGAGATAAAGGGGATATTTGGAAAAAAATGACTCTGAATATCAAGCGGCGAATAGTATTAAAAGTTTTAATAGCATGAAATAATAGAATTTTTTTAGATGGTGAATGGCGTGAAGTACGAATAAATTATGCAAAAACTTGAAAAATTAGGTTCCGAACAAACGAAACAAATTTATAACAAACAGGTAGCTGATTATATCGGAAAGGTACAAGTAGACGTTGGGAACACGGCTTGTAAGGTTCCTCTTGCAACAGAATACATTAAGAAAATAGAAGTGACAATAGAGTAGGTTTGAAGCGGAAGACTTGTATATGTTAGATATTTATCGTTAGGTGCGTGTTTCCTTAAAGGAAGTACGTACCTTTTTTTATACGCATAGAACATTTGTTTGTGTATAATAATGGTGAAGGAGATGAATCATATGGCAATTCGCGAAAGAGGCAAAATCAAATGGCGGCCAGCGTCTTTTATGCCTGAAGGTTTCGCAATGACTCACGCCATAGTTAAAGATCAAGAACGGCAGGAAAAACCAACGCTTGATAAATATCAGGGAGAGGAGTTTGACCAGAAAATTTGCTATGCGATGGAGTTTTACTTGCCTGTAATGCTAACCATTTGGGAAGATGGTTTTACAGAGGGAATAACAGGTATTGTCCATTACATCGATCTCATTCGACACGACTTGCGTGTTGAGATGAAACTAGGTGAATTTCGGTGTTGGACCTAGATAGTGTCGTTGGAGTAATGGTTATTGAGTAACCAAAACGGGGATGATCCAATTAGGTTTATCCTCGTTTATTTGAGATAATTTTCGGATAATATAAAAAAGTTCAAAAAATTGTAATAATTAACTTGATTTTACCCTTTTTATATTCTGTATAATGAAAACATAAGAAAGGTGGAGAAACAAATGAGGAAACGTAATATTAGTTTTAAGAAATTAGTAGACGAAAATAAACAGGAACTAAAAAGTGATCTCAAAGCGATGGAGAGAATTGAGGCGAAAATTGACAAGAAACATTCAAAAAGGTAAAAAATTCATATATAGGAATGAATAAAGAGCTACCCATATTTGGAAATGGTTGCTCTTTATTAGTTTATTGGGAGAATTTTTGAGCTAAAATTGATATACTTAATGTAAGATGACAGGTAGTGGAGATGTTCAACAAATGAATTTTATTACAAAACTTTTTACAAAAGAAAAGAAAGTAACGATTGATTTTTGTGAAAAAAACCTCGACCGGTTTCTAACGGAAGACTTACAAAATGAATATAATACCTTCCTAAGTAAAAAAAATATCGAATATAAAGAGTATCATTGTCAGAGTCGATGTGAGGAATGCAAAACATCTCCTTATGCGATAGTTAATGGTGAGTTTATTGCGGCAGGGGATTCATTGGATTTATTGAAGAAGCTTAAACATCTCCAAGAAGATAAAAAGTAGTTTACAACTTAATGTTATGGTGCTATAATATTTCATGTACTATTGATGGGGCGCTTATATGCGGGTGTAGTTTAGTGGTAAAACCACAGCCTTCCAAGCTGTTGTTGTGGGTTCGATTCCCATCACCCGCTCCAATTCTACTAAATGGGCCTATAGCTCAGCTGGTTAGAGCGCACGCCTGATAAGCGTGAGGTCGATGGTTCGAGTCCATTTAGGCCCACTTATTAAATAATGATACTTAAAACCGAACTTTAAAAAGTTCGGTTTTTTTGCGTTTTCGGGGAAAAGATATGAAAAAGCAGTAGAGAGGAAGTGGATTCATGCCTGAACTGCCAGAGATGGAAAATTACCGAAGTTTGTTAAATCAAAAAATAGCGGATCAAGCCATTACTCAAGTACAAATCAATCGTGAGAAGTCAGTTAATGTGAACCCAACGCTCTTCATTAAAACCGTCACAAATCAGAAAATCGTGACAGTCGAACGTAGAGGAAAACATTTACTATTTCATTTAGATAACGGACAAGTTTTGTTGCTGCACTTAATGCTCGGCGGCTGGATGTATTTTGGTACAGAGGAAGACAAACCTAACCGAACGATTCAGGTTCGTTTATCATTTGGGAATCACCATCTTTATTTTATTGGGCTCAGGCTAGGTTATTTACATTTATATAGTAAACAGGAAGTTCAAAAGGGATTATCCCCGCTGGGGCCAGAGCCGTTGGATCCGCAATTCACTGCACAAGGATTTTTAAAGCTGCTTGGTGACAGGAGGGGGAAAATCAAATCAAAACTCCTCGATCAGGAGTTTATTGCAGGTATTGGGAATTGCTATTCGGATGAAATCTGTTTTCACGCAGGAATTAAAACGAAACGGAGTATAGAAGACATAGTGGAGAATGAACGAAATCAACTTTACCAGTCGATGAAGCATGTTCTACTTGACGCGTTGAAGCATGGAGGTTACATGGAAAAACCTCTTTTCAAAGGGGATAACCTAACAGGTGGATATAATAACCTTTGTTTGGTGTATGACCGGGAAGGAGAAATTTGCAAGAGATGTGGAAGCACAATAATAAAAGAAATGATTTCATCTCGTAAAACCTTTTTCTGTCCCAACTGTCAAAAATAGTAGGAATCCTATCCGGGTAGGATTCTTTTTTTTGGGGAGAGTTTAATAATTTGTCAAAAATATGTTGAACAAATTGTTCCCTATATTGTATAAATGTAATATACTATATATTAATAAGTATAGCACATTTAATTTTTTAGCATAAAATATAACATGATTATATTGAAAAGGGGGTCAATGTGATTAAACTAACGAAACGCCAAGATGAAATTCTTAAGATTGTGAAGGAAAGCGGGCCAATTACGGGGCAGCAAATTGCAGAGAAACTTTCCTTAACAAGAGCAGCCTTAAGACCAGATTTAGCGATCTTAACGATGGCGGGGAATTTGGACGCAAGACCTCGAGTGGGTTATTTTTTCAATCATAACCATGAGGTGAAGCAACAAGCGGAACAATTCGTTCTCCGAAAAGTTGCGGATTATAAAGCCCACCCGATTGTCGTTGAAAAATCCACTTCAGTATATGATGCGATTGTTCAACTGTTTTTAGAAGATGTCGGGACGCTTTATGCTGTTGATAGTGACGGCTATTTAGCCGGGGTTATTTCAAGAAAAGATTTACTAAGAACAGCCATTGGCAATAAAGACTTACAAGAATTACCTTGCAGTGTCATTATGACCAGAATGCCGAACATCATAACCGTCACACCTGATGAAACCTTGTTAGAGGCGGCAAAAAAGATGATTACCAATCACATTGACTCCTTACCTGTAGTCAAAGAAATCAATCCGGGAAACCATACATATTTACTTGTCGGTCGGATTACGAAAACAACCATTACACGAGCATATCTAGAAATAATGGAGCAAAATTTGGTATAAAGGGGAGTGGCAGTGATTTTAGGAGAGAAGGAAGTTGTCTATGTGGTTTCAGACTCGGTTGGGGAAACAGCAGAGTTTGTAGTAAAAGCGGTAGCGACACAATTTAACGGAGGAAATGTTGAGATTCGCCGCAATTCCTATGTTGACGATTTTGAAGACATTGAGGATGTCCTTATTTTAGCGAGAACAGGAAAATCAATTATTGCCTATACGATTGTCATTCCTGTTCTAAAGGAATATTTAGATCGACGGGCGGCAGAAGAAAACATTTTGGCAGTAGATTTGCTTAGTCCCTTGATGAATGCGTTCACCACTAGTTTTAACAAGAAGCCGCATCATCAGCCAGGATTAATGAGAAAACTAGATGAAGAGTATTTTAGAAAAATAGAAGCCATCGAATTTGCTGTTAAATACGATGATGGACGAGATCCTCGAGGTATTCTTAAGGCAGATATCGTCTTAATCGGCGTTTCAAGGACATCGAAGACACCATTATCCATGTATTTAGCACATAAACGCTTTAAGGTTGCCAATGTTCCTTTGGTTCCGGAGGTGCCTGCACCGGAAGAATTGTTTGAGATTCCGCGAAAGAATTGTATCGGATTGATTATTTCTCCCGATAAATTAAATGAAATCCGTCTCGAAAGGTTAAAAGCTTTAGGGTTAGGATCTAAAGCAAATTACGCAAGCTTCGAAAGAATTCTTGATGAACTGGATTATGCTGAAAAAATTATGAAGCGAGTAGGCTGTCCGATAATCAATGTTTCAAATAAAGCAATAGAAGAAACAGCGGGATTAATATTAGAAGTGTTGAAAAAAGAGAGGAGCTTATGATGATGGAAAAATTCGTTTACTTGTTTCATGAAGGAAATGGAAATATGAAGGAAACGCTTGGAGGAAAAGGGGCAAACTTAGCCGAAATGACACGTATCGGCTTACCTGTACCTTATGGTTTTACCATTTCGACTCAAGCATGTAATGCTTATTATGATGCAGAAAAAACAATTCCATCGCTCGTTGAGAGTCAAGTATTAGGAGCTTTAAGCAGCCTAGAAGAGAAAATGGGGAAAAAGCTAGGTGATCCGGAAAATCCGCTGCTTGTTTCTGTTCGCTCAGGTTCAGTATTTTCAATGCCAGGGATGATGGATACGGTCTTGAACTTAGGCATGAATGATGAAACGGTAATCGGTATGGGGAAATTAACGAATAATCCTCGTTTTGCCTATGACTCTTACCGACGTTTCATCCAAATGTTCTGTAATGTTGTCCTTGATATTAATACGTATTATTTTGAACAATTATTAGAAGAAACACGCGAGCATAAAGGCTATAGTACTGACCCAGAAATGACTGCTGAAGACTGGAAAGAAGTCATTGAGGGCTACAAAGGAATTGTTAAAAAGCATACTAGAAAAGAATTTCCGCAGGATCCAAAGGAACAGCT
>JAPSKD010000146.1 GCA_031177865.1 Bacillus sp. (in: firmicutes)
AAAAAAGGAGATGGTGCAATCTTGAGTTACAATCAGAAGAAAGACGTCGAAAAAATGCCCGCAAATCAGGTGGATCAAGAAGAAACCGTACCTAATAGTGAGAAGTCACCTGAATTTGATGTATTCGGAACTGCTCTAAATGACCTGCACAGTCCTTTTGAATTCTAAAAAACCCAGTGTATCAAAGAGACTGTTCTCTTTCATACACTGGGTTTTTTACTTACGTTTTAACGCCTTCAAAATAATCGCTTCCCCATTAAATGAAATAATTTTTTCATCCTCTATGAGTATTCTAAATTTATCTTTAATCTTATCGGAAGATTCAAGAATAAATTTCGTCAAATGAATTTTTTCTGATTCCGGAAGCTTCATGTTTGCACACCACGATTCAAATTGAAACGTCTTCTCAAAACGATGCCATTCAAAAACTTCTAAACCACTTTCCTCAAGTTTTTGAATCCATTCGGATTTTTTCCATGCACGGAAATGACTATAATCACGTATTTTCTCTATCGTATTGTAAAATTGATCATATTCTTTCCATTCAGGTACAACATTATCATCCAATAAAAATTGCCCGCCCGGCTTCAATACTCGATATACTTCCTTTATGAATAAATCCACATTAGGAAAATGATGTGGCGCAATCCTGCAGGTAACAATATCAAACGATTCATCGGTAAAAGGTAGCTGTTCCGCGTCACCTTGAACAAATTCCGCATTTTGATGACCGTTTTCGATAATAAAACTCTCAGCCGCTGCCAACATTTCTGCAGTAAGGTCAACCGCCGTCACTTTTTTAACTAAAGGTGCAAACGCATTGGCTGTATGCCCCCCGCCTGTGGCGATATCAAGCAGTACTTCCTGACCATCGACTTCTGCCATTTCTACCATCTTCAATAAGTCTTTTCCATCCTTATGAATGGGACTGGAAACGTACGAAGCAGCATTTTTTCCGAACTGCTGTTGAACGTCCTTTTTAATATCCATACTGTATCACCTCTTACATCTAATTTAATCTATAATGCTAATAAATTAAATTATGAGGTTTTTATGATATCCAATAAGAAAAACTTATAGTGATTTACATTTCAAATTCGAGTACAACGGGACAATGATCACTGCCCATTACTTCGCAATGTATATCTGCGGTAATTAATGAGTCGCGAAGTTTTTCTGAAACAATAAAATAATCGATCCGCCAGCCAATATTTCGCTCACGAACCTTAGCCATGTAGCTCCACCATGTATAGGCACCTTCTTTTTCCGGATAAAAATAGCGGTAGCTATCAATGAACCCAGACTCCAGCAGTGAAGTCATTTTTCCTCTTTCCTCCACTGTAAAGCCTGAATTACCTAAGTTGGATTTTGGATTTCTCAAGTCGATTTCCTGATGGGCCACATTTAAATCCCCACATAATACAACAGGTTTAACTTGGTCTAACTCTTTTAAATAGGAGATGATTTGATCTTCCCATTCTACTCGGTAGTTTAGTCTCGCTAAATCTCTTTGTGAGTTTGGTGTATAAACATTCACAAGGTAAAAACCTTCAAATTCCAATGTCAGGATTCTTCCTTCCTCTTGTGAATCCTCACTACCTACACCATAACGGACAGAAATCGGCTCCTTTTTGGTGAAAACGGCTGTACCTGAGTAACCTTTTTTAACTGCATAGTTCCAGTACTGGTGATATCCCTCAAGCTCTAGGGAGATTTGACCTTCCTGCAATTTCGTCTCCTGAACACAAAAGATATCTGCATTGACTTCATTAAAATAATCTAAAAAACCTTTATTCACACAGGCTCTAAGCCCGTTGACATTCCAAGAAACTAATTTCATAATTTATATCCCTTCCCCAGTTATTTACTAATCATTCATAGATTGATAGGAGACATTGTATCAGCTTTAGATAATGAAGGAAAGCAGTTCGTTTTGCTGATATATTTTTTATAAGGAATTACGTACATAAATTTCCAAAAAACAGGAAACATAATTTTTAAAAAAGGATGTCCGGATGAAAGATTTAATTAAATTCCTAACAAGATACGAAAAATTTGTTTTTATAATCATGCTTGTTGTTCCCTGGCTGTCTGCTCCTTTTTTAGGAAAGAAAACATTTAAGCGATTTACCCCAGGTGCAGTGTTTATTTGCATTTTTGTTTTAATTGAAAGTTTGTTTGCACACAAAAGATTATGGTGGTTGTTTCATAAAAAACTTTTTCCAAAGGTTATTGGGGAACTTCCACTAATCATTGGGCCATTCTTTATTGGAACCCTATGGATTATGAAGTTTACCTTTGGAAATTTCAAACGATACTTTCTGACCAATTTCTGTATTGATGCATTTTTTGTTTATATACACGTTCCAATTCTTAAAAAACTAGGGTATGCATCCCTAATCAGATTAAGTAAATTCAACTTTTTACTCATCTTTTTATTCAAAGCTGTTCTCTTATATCTTTTCCAAATCCTCATTGAAAAGAAAAAAATCATGAGATAAGCTCAAAAAAGCAACTGTATAGTTGCTTTTTTCATGGTATTAAATATTGTTCTGTTAATTGTGTCGAAAATAGATGCGATGCTGGTACGATTTTGATATTACGTTGTTTGTATTCTTCCATTGATTGAAATATCCCCACAGAACATACCTTACCTGTTACGCCAACATGACCAATGGCAATTCCTCTGCCAGTGAATTCGGTTATCTTAGCCAATCTCATCATCTGTTTTCTTACGTGGCTCGATGATGATATGTCATCTAGGAAAACATCCCTTTTTAAGAGCGGTACATTCATTTCCTTCGCCACTTCTGGGAATTTCGATTTCGGGCTTGTCCCACTATCGATAATGTATAACTTCCTCTCCTTTGCTACTTCAACGATTGCTCTAACAATTTCCTCATTTTCTACCGCAAGAGACCCCATATGATTATTCATCCCCACTGCATATGGAACTGACTTTAATGCGTCCTCTACTCTTTTCTTTACCTCTTTAGATGACAAATCGACCGTAATTGGTTTCGGACCAAGCCAAGAGCGTTTTCCCCTTTTCGGCTGCATCGGTAAATGTACGATTACTTCAAATCCATTTTTATGCGCCCATTCGGCATGTTTCTTTGAATGTTCGGTAAAAGGCATGACTGCTGCCGTAATCGGAATATTCCCCTCAAGGAAATCTCTAACCCCGCCCGTACCTCCGCCAAAATCATCAATTATGATGGCAGCCTTCAGCTGTTTATCTTCATTCTTCTCCGCTAAAACTGACTTTTGCATGGAAAGCAGCAAAAAGGGGATGAGTAATAGAGCAAATCTTTTCATAAAAACCTCCGATGTGATGTTTTTACGTTAATTTGCCCCTAGAAAATGGATTCATTCTAACGGACTAAATGAAAAAAGAGCCCAATTGCTCGGCTCTGTAAATAATTCTATTCGTCGTATACTTCCACTTTTTCCATGATGTCACCATTTCTCATTGCTTTCGCAGCTTCAAGACCAGAAGTCACTTTACCGAAAACAGTATGTACACCATTTAGGTGCGGCTGAGACTCATGGACGATGAAGAATTGGCTGCCGCCTGTATCTTTACCAGCGTGTGCCATTGAAAGAGCACCTGGAACATGTGTGTGTGGATTGCCTTGTGTTTCACATTTAATCGTATAACCAGGGCCACCTGTTCCACGGCCTTCAGGGCATCCTCCTTGGCTTACGAATCCAGGAATAACACGGTGGAAAGTTAACCCATTGTAAAAACCGCTACTTGCTAGCTTTTCAAAGTTAGCAACTGTACCAGGTGCCTCGTTCGGATATAATTCAAACTCAATTTTCTCACCGTTTTGCATTTGTATGTGTCCTTTTTTTGCCACAATGAACATCTCCTTTATGTAAAAAAATTCATTTTTATCATACACTTTCCAACGCAGAAAAGAAAGTTTCTTGGTTTAAATCGATAAATTTGTGGTATTATAACAGTACCCCTTCCGAACATTCGCTTGTTGCGGGACACTTAACCACTGTACGGACGGAAGGGGTACGTAGTGTCGTTGGTAGCGGCATTACCAAAAGCCAAGACTTCGGTCTTGGCTTTTTTACTGTTCCTTATTTGTTAATTGATAAAATAAATAAATAAACGAGAAAAAAATAAGGGAACCATAGAAGCTATATATATGCCTCCACTCACTAGAATGCTCAAAAAGGCCAAATAATTCAGAAAACCTTTCAAAAATAGGCATTAATAAGCTGAGAAATAACACAATGCCTGCTTTCCCCCATTTATTCACCTGCTTCATCTTCATTACATAGACCAGGACAAGAACTGGCAACCCTACAAAGGTGAAAGCAATATTAAACGAAAACAATTCAGGAAACGGTCTAATCGGGAACATGTACAATTTCTTCCCGACAAAATAAAGATCTAAGCTAGTACCCAGCAATATGGCTAAAACGAGTACAGGAGCGTATTCTTTAATCAAAAATGGTAATGACTTTTTTTGCCAAGGCGGCAAGTTCAATCCTTTCGAGCGTTTTACAGTATTCATACTCAATCTCCCCGTTTATTAGTTTTTCATTAAGCTCCGAGAGATAGTCGGCTACTTGCCAATCACGAAACCAATCTCCCTTTTCCACTTCTTGGTGATGAACGTTTTTCCATACTGACGTTAAATCCGGACTGTAAATTTTTTTAGCTCCCCACCTCAGCTTGCAGGCATTTAATCGAAGCTGATAGGGAATTCCAGGAACTCCTTCGTTGACGTTATTAAAGATATGCGGCCAATAATCTTTTCTCGATCCCGTATGGCGGTGTGATGCAGCCCATTGTACAAATAGATTTAACAAGTCCTTTTTTTGATAAAGCACAGCATACAGTCTTTTTCCTAATAAAATACGCTCATGTACTGATTGAAACTGGTGAAGCGTTTGACCAGCTAGACTCTTTTTTCGATAGGGAAACAAAATATGATTAAAAGAAAGGTAGTCCTGTAGTTTAAATTCCAAGGTGTTAAGAACATCTTTTTGATAAACAGGATTCTGAATCACTCTTTTTTCTAAATAATTTTGTTCATTGATAACTAAAGCCATTGTGAGTAGGTACGAGTCCCGCTTCCTCCAAAAATAATTCCAAATCGTTTCCATGAAGGTGGATATGTTCAAATAAGGTAAAAGGTAAAAAAGCGGTTTATTTCTTTTTAAGCTTTCACTGTATAGTAAAAATTGCGGATACGCGTCTTGAAAAATCAGCCAATTCCCGCGTTCTAAGAATGTAAAATAGGCATTCCTCTCTTTATTTGTAAGCAGACGTGTAAGAAGGTCACCCTTTAAATCGGTCATGTTCCAGCCGCCATTTCTAGAGACCATATGTCCTAAGAAAGCCCAATGGATTTCGGGATGTTTTTGGTAAAAGTCAAAATAAGCCTTAGTCCTTGTGACATTATTCTGGTTCAAATCTCTTGTATCCCTTCTTATCCTATCTAAAAGACCTTGCTCCTCACTGGTTAATTTATGGCAGTCGATGTCGGCAGGTTGTTTCATTTTTGTTTTTAATTCATCCTTAATGGTTTCAATTGACGTTTTTCCACGGCTTCTCATAAAAGAAATAATGATAACCTCCCTTGAGAATTCTCTTTCCACTTGATGAATATGTATAGATGAGAATATTCAATTGGGAGAGGACTGAACGTTACGATGACCCGTACAAGTAAAGGCATTGACTGGCTGGTTGAGACCCTTAGAAGGGATCAGTCTCCCGATGGCTCCTGGAATTATCCATTCGAAACTGGATTATCGACAGATGCCTATATGATCATTTTATTACGGACATTAGAAATAAATGATGAAGAATTAATAAAGGGTCTTACTGAGAGGATTCTGAGCAGACAAGAAAGGAACGGCTATTGGAAACTTTTTTACGATGAACGGGAAGGAAACCTTACAGCTACAGTGGAATCCTATTACGCCCTTTTATACTCCGGATACTATGACAAAAAGGATAAACGCCTTCAAACAGCGAAAAAGTTTATTTTATCCAAGGGTGGAATCGAAGAGGTTAGTATGTTCACAAAAGTGATGTTGGCCTTAACCGGGCAATTAAAATGGCCCTCCTTCTCCCCTCTTCCGATTGAAATTATTTTATTACCACTCTCTTTCCCAATCAATTTCTATTCTTTTTCCGTATACGGCAGGGCAAATTTAACGCCTATGCTGCTTCTTGCTGATAAGAAAATATCGATGAAGACGAATCGGAGTCCTGACCTCTCGGATTTACAGTCGGGCAGGGATGATTCTGAGTCATGGATTCGTTCAGAGGAAATGCGTTCTCTCTTCTCTTTCATCGAAAAAGGTGTAAAGAATCTAATCGGGCTGCCCGAACAGCTTCATAGACTGGCTATACAGCGCGCAAAGAAATATATGCTTGACCATATTGAAGGGGATGGTACGTTTTACAGCTACTACAGCTCTACTTTCTTAATGATCTTTGCCCTTATCTCACTAGGATATAAGAAAACCGACCCTGTTATCACGAAAGCCATTGATGGGATTAAATCAATGAAATGTACGATTAAAGGCCGCCCGCACATGCAATACACGACAGCAGATGTGTGGAATACCTCGTTAATTGGCTATGCGCTGCAAGAAGCTGGAATTTTACCTGAAGATCCAATGGTTGAGAAAACCAATCAATACTTACTTAAAAGGCAGCATACTAAATTCGGCGATTGGGTGATCCATAATCCTGCTAGTTTACCAGGAGGCTGGGGTTTCTCTGATATCAATACCATTAATCCCGATATAGATGATACCACTGCCTCATTAAGGTCGATTTCAAGAATGGACGCCAGCCACCATGATGCCTGGAACCGAGGGATTAACTGGTTGTTATCCATGCAGAATGATGACGGCGGCTGGGCAGCTTTCGAAAAAAATACGGATACTAAGCTTTTTGAGTTCCTGCCGATTGAAAAAGCTGAGTTCATCCTAACTGATCCATCGTGTGCAGATATCACAGGCCGTACCCTTGACTTCTTTGGCAACTATACCAATTTACCAAAAGACCATCAAAGTATTAAAAAGGGCGTAAAATGGCTGTTAGATCATCAAGAATGGGATGGTTCTTGGTACGGAAGATGGGGGATTTGTTATATTTACGGTACTTGGGGCGCAGTAACCGGTTTAGCAGCGGTTGGAGTTTCCGAAAGTGACGCCTCGATACAAAAAGCAATACAGTGGCTGCAAGACATTCAAAACAAAGATGGCGGCTGGGGCGAATCCTGTTACAGCGATAGCAAACAAACATATAAACCGCTTGAGGCAAGCACTTTAACTCATACAGCCTGGGCATTGGATACTTTAATCAGTGTTTCAGATAAACAAACGCCAGCAATTCGCAAAGGTATCTCATACTTATTGGAGAATTTGCAGAAAGAGGATTGGACCACAGCCTACCCCAAAGGACAGGGAATGGCCGGTGCTTTTTATATACACTACCATAGCTACCGCTATATCTTTCCGTTATTGGCATTGGCACACTATCGCAAGAAGTTTGAACAATAACACGACGGGACTATGAGGTTCCGTCGTGTTTTGTTTTGTTTTGTGTATCGCAGATAAATCAGATTATCGCAGATATATTCGATTAATCACAGATATAATCCAATTAACGCAGATATATTGAAAAATAGATTTAAAATTAATATCTCAAATGATTAAATTTGGTATTAACCTCCGATTTCAAAAATTAGTCGATAATTTCTTTAAGTCCGAGATAAATCTCAACTACATCTTCCACTTTCATTCGAACAAGACCGCTAGACGATGGGGCCACAAAGTCAATCGTTCCGTGAACGACTGCTATCTCCTGTTTTCCCCAAGCAACTTTTTTCAAGCCGCTATATTCTTGATAAACTCCCTTCCCTACGAAACAAACGACCTTCGGCTTTAATGTCTCTATCTTTTTCCGAAGAATCTCTTTTCCTTCTTTGTATTCTTCCTTTGTAATCTCATCGGCCGCTTTTGTGGGTCTAGCGACAATATTGGTGATTCCCATACCTAGATCCAACAACTTAGCATCTTCAGAGGCGTCATATCTTCGGGGTGTCAAACCAGCTTCATGTAAGATTCGCCAAAACCGGTTGTTCGGATTGGCAAAATGATGGCCGGTTTCGCTTGAACGAATACTCGGATTGAATCCGACAAATAGTATCTTTAAATTCTCTTTTATATGGTCATTTACTAGTTTCAATATATTGCCCCTCAATTCAAAAAACATTAATGACCCTATTTTACTAAAACTTGATTAGTTTTCATAATGATTCCAAGAAGTAATGACGGTTGCAAGTAACCCAACGATTGAAACGATTAACAATGAATATAGTAATCTAGGCTCCTGAAGAAGTAGTAGACTCGACATAATAATCACTGTATCAATCGCATAAGCAATGATTCCAACGTTAATCTTTGTCCATTTTGCCAGCAATAATGCGAGCAGGTCCATTCCACCGGGACTAATGTGATTTCTTAACATCGTTCCTACCCCGATCCCAATGATAAGACCACCGATGATGACAGAACTAATGATTGGTAAATGAAATACATCCCTTAAAGGTACTAACAATTCAATCATAAAGCCTGAAAAAATAGCCCCTATAAACCCATACAGAAAGTAATCAAAATCCGATTTATAGGCAAGAAGGTAAATCGGAATATTCAAAAAAACAAAGGTTAATCCAATACTAAATTGCCACAGATAGTTGAATAATAAGCTAATCCCAAACATTCCTCCATTTATAAGGTGGAAGGGCAAAATAAATCCGTTCACCCCAATTCCAATCATCGTACTGCCAAATCCAATCACAGCTAATTTTTTCAGCATGCTTCCCATCCCTTGTCCAAATATCTATATAACCACATATATGTTTAGACAAGGTCGTTCATTCACAACAAAAAACGGAGCATAGACTCCGTTTTTTTAAGCAGCTGCTGCTCTTTTTGTTTTTTGAACATGTTTTAACAGGGAAACAATTAGCGTTAAAAGAGGTAATATCCATAAAAATAATGCATAAGGCAGATACTCCAAGATAGGGACTCCTACAATGGTACTGCACATAATCGCAAGCACACTCCAAGGTACCATTCCTGGGAATAACATCGTCGTATCCCCCATCACTCTTGCTAACTCCTCTTCCCCATATTTATTTTTCCAATGAGGCAAGAAGGACCTCCCTGTTAGGATAACTGGCAGCGTTTGATTAGCCGCAATCACACTAATTAATAGAGTAGCTGAGAGGATTTTGAATGTATCACCTGTTAAAGAAGTTGAACGTTTCAGCCATTTATCCAAATATGGCTGTATGACATTCAATTCCTCCAACAGACCATTATAAGCACCGGCTAAGGCAAGAAACAGCAGCAGTTCGTACATATGAAGGAAACCGCCGCCGAGACCTTCAATCCCGTTCCAAAAAGCTGAAGCTACTATTGAAACCGTACCGCCTTCGACTATAGAAATAATAGCAGCACTTAGTACACTCGTTAAAAAGGCATATATAATGCTCAGCCTAAACAGGACTAAAAGCAGCAAAATAATCGGCGGAATAAACTGCAACACCGTTAACTCTCTCCACTCAAATGAAACGGTATGATTCACTTTCTCAGTAGAAAAAAAATCAAATCCACCATAGAATAACATGGACAGTACGATAGCGATTAACGTGGTAAGGAACATAGCACTCCATTGCTTTTTAACGGGTAATTCTAGTGTATGGGCTAAAAGCTGGTGTGCGCTTGAAAATGGAGATGTTCGGTCTCCGACAAACGCACCTGAAACCAACGCTCCAGCTACAATGGCTGTTGGCAGATTTAGTACCGTGGCAGTCCCCAAAATCGGAACACCAATTGCACTAAGGGTTCCCACCGTTGTACCAAGAATCATCGAAAAGACCATCGCTGCAACAAACGTTAACACGTAAAAATAATGAGGATTTATAAGATAAAGAGCAATCTTAACCATTTGGTCAATGGTTCCTGACAGATACCACGATGGAAGCAGAAAACTTACTAGGAAAAGTATAAGAATAACAATCCTAGTCTTGTAAACACCTCGAATACTAATTTGGAGGATTTGTTTAAAAGATTGCTTATTTTGCTTTGATAGATAGACAAGAACGAGATAACCCGGTAGAAACCCAATGACGAGTGGATGATGAAAAATTACAGAAAAGATTACTCCTGCTAACGTAACTGTAAGGAGAAATGTTAATTGTTTTATCGAGAAACTTTTCATTTTATACCAACCTTAGCTTTAATACATCTAATTATAATGATTGTGGTATATTTCGAAAAGCAAAATAAATGGAGCCGTCATATTTACGGCTCCATTGCGCTTAATAGGTATTATATATATTTTCACATTCTTCACCAGAAGGCTGATAAAAACAATGCAACTTAAATCGTCCAACCAATGGTTGATCATACCATGTTTGAGGGCAATCACCCTGCGGTCTAAAATACCAAAGAGCAAATTTAGACGGCCAAATTCTTTCACCATTAACGGCTCTTTGAGCTAAGCGCCTTTCTGCTGTCCTAGCTCGTTGATAAAAATAACCTTTTGTAGTAGCTTCAAATGCATGTGGCTGGTAAATCATTTGCGGAATTGTTCTAATACCCTTAAAATCAGAGCAGTTTGCACGAATACGATTAATACCAACATTCCCCACCATCAGCATACCTTGGGTGCCTTCCCCTTCGGCTTCTGCCCTAAGCAGTCTTGCTAAAAGATCGATATCCGAAGACCTGGCTTTTACTACTGCCATTACATCACCTCCCACGTACGTACACCTATATCATATTCTGGCGGGAGTAATCGTTGACTTTATGGCAGAATACCCTGACTAATAAATGGCAGGTTTAACTTTTTAAGATATCTTCAATTCTATTTAATTCTTCCTCTGAGAATGAAAGATTATTTAACGCCGCAACATTCTCTTCTATTTGACTTACCCGACTTGCCCCTATTAGAGCGGAAGTTACCCTTCCTCCCCTGAGAACCCAGGCCAGAGCCATTTGTGCTAGATTTTGGCCGCGTTCGACTGCAACCTCATTCAGCTTTTTCACCCGATTCACAACTTCCTCTGTTACTTGGTCTTTACTTAAGAAGCTCACCGATTTAGAAGCTCTAGAATCAGTTGGAATGCCGTTTACATATTTATTCGTTAACAAACCTTGAGCTAACGGGCAGAATGCAATGGAGCCAACTCCATTTTCTTGTAAAACATCCTGCAAACCGTCCTCTATCCAGCGATTAAGTATTGAATAGTTTGGCTGATGAATGACTAATGGCGTTCCCAATTGATTCAGAATTTTTACCGCTTCCTCTGTTTGTTCCGCACTATAGTTTGAAATACCAACGTATAATGCTTTACCTTGGCGGACGACAGAATCTAGTGCCCCCATTGTTTCCTCAAGGGGTGTATTTGGATCTGGTCGGTGAGAATAAAAAATATCAACATAATCTAATCCCATTCGTTTTAAGCTTTGATCTAAACTTGCAATCAGATACTTTCTAGAACCCCAATCCCCATATGGTCCCGGCCACATGGTATAACCAGCTTTAGAGGAAATAATCATTTCATCCCGGTAAGGTGCAAAGTCCGTTTTTAATATTCGACCAAACATCTCTTCTGCGGAACCAGGGGGTGGTCCGTAATTGTTTGCAAGGTCAAAGTGAGTAATTCCTAAATCAAATGCTCTTCTAAGCA
>JAPSKD010000147.1 GCA_031177865.1 Bacillus sp. (in: firmicutes)
TAAAAGGGAATGAATTGTAAAATATTTCCAAAATTTTCTCGGGATAATGAATATTGCTGCTTTATAATGATAGTAAGAACCAAAAGTCGATAGAGTAACTTTCGTTCTTAAATGATGAAAAATTTTTCCATGGAGGGTAGGATGATTTATGAAGACATTGATTGTTTATTGCTCATCTCATGGCACAACAGAAAAGGCTGTCCAACTGGTGAGTGAGTGGATGGAAGGAGACGTCCTGGCAGTTGATATGAAACGGGATAAAATTACCTTTGATGTACGCGATTATGACTTCGTAATCATCGGAGGCTCCATCCGTGCCGGAAGTATACAAGGGAAAATAAAGCATTTTATCGGAAAGCATTATGATGAACTGTTAACAAAAAAACTGGGTCTTTTCCTTTGCTGCTGGCACGACGGAGAAACAGCCCTTGAACAATTTGACGCCGCTTCCCTGAGGAATTAAGGAAGATATCGATTGCTAATGGTATTTTTGGCGGGGAATTCCTAGTTAGTAAAATGAACTTTATTGAAAGGCAAATTATTAAAAAAGTAAGTGGAATTACAAAGGACACATCGAATTTAGATACGACGGCCATCATGACCTTTGTTATGAAAATCAATGGAACATTCGCACATGTATAAAAAACGAACGCCTGACCCTTCATGGGTCAGGCATTTTTGTGCATGTTAGCAGATTTTTTGTATCAATTCAATTGAATTGTTTTTCGGTGAATTAACGAGTGGGCTGACTTCATATGCTTCCATTAAAGCATGATCCAACGGTTTTAGTAATGGGTTGAGCTTAATTGTGTCAGTAATGGAAGGATCGAGCCAATATTTTTCATCTTCTGGTCTTAATATCACTGGCATCCGGTCGTGAATGTCTTGTACTAACTCATTAGGACTCGTTGTAATTACGGAGCATGAATAGATCGATTTTCCATCAGGCGATTTCCAGTTCTCCCAAAGTCCAGCCATCGAAAATAATTCGTTCGACTTTAGTTTAATCCTCATTGGAATTTTGGTTTTACTATCAATTCTCTTCCATTCATAAAAACTATCAGCCACAATCAAGCAGCGTTTTTTCTTATAAGCATTACGAAAGCTTGGTTTGTCAATTAAGGTCTCCGCACGCGCATTAATCATTTTATAACCAACCGACATATCCTTTGCCCAGGGCGGAATTAACCCCCAGCGTAAAAACCCCATCTTATTACGATTGCCATCATTAATCACCGCTAACACCGACTGAGAAGGTGCCACATTATAACTCGGCAAATAGTCCTCCTCCTGAAGAAAAAACTCAATATCAAACCGATCAATCAACTGATCAACCGTGGCAGTCAACGTAAAACGTCCGCACATGTACAACCCCCCCTTTGGTGCCTGTCACCAATGTGAAAAACAGAGTTTTTCACCATTTATACATTATATCATCATTTATACATTGATTTATACATCGGTTTAGGAAGTAAAATGTATAAAATGGAATTTATAAGTGAATAATGGTTAAGGTTTTTAGTTTAGAATATCAACGAGAAAGAGGGTACGTATGAGGATTTGGTTTAACAGGTGGTTTACGACGGTTACGCATTTTATGGAGTTGATTCGTTCGAATGATGAGGGGCGGCGATTTGAAATTTTTGGGACTCATTCACATAAGGACGCTCTCTATTTGCAGTATTGTGATTATGCCTTTACAGAACCCACCGTATCTGGCGAGGAATATATTGAGTTTTGTCTTGCGTTTTGTCGGAAGCATAAGATAGATATTTTCATCCCTAGGAAAGAAAATGTCTTGATTTCAAAAAGGCTGGCTGATTTTGAAAACATCGGTGTTAAAGTGCTGGTATGTCCAGATTCTCAATTAATGGAGACGCTGGATAATAAAGCTGCTGCCTATCATTCCATCATGCAGAAGGAAGAGGATGGGGCAGAACTAGTAGCGATACCAGATTTTTACGTCGTCAATAATAGTAATGATTTCAAATTGGCATACGAAAGTTTACGGGCAAAAGGACATACAGTTTGTTTTAAACCCGTTGTTGGTGAAGGTGCCACTGGTTTTCGAGTCATTGAGGATGAGATAGAAAGTATTGACCAGCTTTTTAGAAGGGCGAGCAGCCGCCGTCTCCCTTATCATTACGCCTGTGAAATACTAAGCCAACAAGAGGTTTTCCCTGATTTAATGGTGTTAGAGTATTTAGAAGGTCCGGAATTCAGTATTGACTGTCTGTCATCGACAGAGCAGTTGTATGCGGCAATTCCAAGGATGAAAGGGGAAGGAAGAATAAGAGAAATGATTGATCATCATGAGCTTATTCAACTTGCCCAAAGTTTTCATCAGCACTATCAAATACCGTATCTCTTTAATATTCAGGTTAAATATAATCAGGGTGTCCCTAAGCTGCTTGAAATTAATCCGCGAATGAGCGGAGGAATGCATTTTAGCTGCTTAACAGGTCTTAACCTTCCATACCTGGGAATTAAACTCTTGCTAGGTGAAGAAATCGGTCAATTGAAACCTAAATTTGGTATTCGAGCCAGTCATCTCGAGAAGGAAATGATTCTCGATAAAGACCTTTTTGCCTGATATCAAATAAACGCCTTGGATAAGTTCCAAGGCGTTGTTTCGTTTAGTCCGTTATTTATTGGATTTTCTCATTCGTTTCTGGGACGCGCCATAAAACGGCGCCGCCTAAGATAAATAAAATGACTAAGCTAAATACCCCTGCGTTTGTATTACCAGTAACTTGGGCCGTGAAACCGACCAAAGCCGGTCCAAGGATGGAGGCGAATTTATAAAATATATTATAGAATCCAAAGAACTCGTTTGCGTTTTCCTTCGGTACTAGCTTAGCAAAATAAGAACGGCTTAGCGCCTGAATACCGCCTTGGGAGGAACCAACAAGCATTGCTAAAATCCAGAAATCTAAGGTTGTTTTCATGAAATAAGCATAGATACAAATAATAATATAGATAAAAATGCCAACTAATAACATTCTTTTACCTGTGAATTTATCTGCCAATTTACCATAAACAAGTGCAAACGGAGCGGCGATTACCTGAGTGGCAAATAGAATGATTAACAAATTTGTAGATGAAATTCCAAGGTCGGTTCCATAAGCTGTAGACATGGTAATAATCGTATGGACCCCATCGATATAAAAAAAATAAGCAATAAGGAAAAGAAATAAAGGACGATATGCCTTAATCCGTTTAAGTGTTAGGAAAACCTTTTTAAAGCTGGTAAAAACCGGATTTGCAACCCTCTCGACGTAATAAACCTGTTGAACATTTTTTAACATTGGAATCGTAAAGGTTCCCCACCAAATCGCCGTAATGGCAAACGCTATTTGTGTGGAGACGGTAACAGATAAGGGGAGAATCCCTTGTTGTGATAATAGAATAAGAGCAATGCCGATGATGAAAGGAATGGTACTTCCGATATAGCCCATCGCAAACCCGCGTGAGGATATCTTATTCATTCGTTCTTGATTCGTAACATCTACAAGAAAGGCATCATAAAAGATATTGGCTCCTCCAAAACCAATGACTGTAATAACATAACAGATTAAGAGGATGAGCCATTGGTTACTAGGGACAACGGCGAGCAGTGCAGTAAAGGCGATCCCTAGAATGACAAAAAAGGTAAATAATCTCTTTTTTAAGCCTCTAAAATCACCAATGGTTCCTAAAATCGGTGCACAAATGGAAACGAGCAGAGTTCCAAAGGAATTCGCATATCCCAAATAAGCAGTAGAGGTAGAACCAGCAAGACCTGCACCATTAGCAGCTGCTTTAAAATATAAAGGAAAAATAGCTGTTGTAATTAAGATGGAGTAAGCAGAATTCGCCCAATCATAAAAAACCCAGCTCTTTTCTTGCTTCGTCAAACGACTCATAAAGTTTTCCTCCTTCATTTACACTGTTAAAAGCTCCTTGATGATTTTTCCATCTGTATTTCCTAAAGTCAGACCTAAGAGCCTAGTTATTGTTGGACCTTCATCAAGGAGGCATGCTTTGTGAACGATTGTCTTTGGGCGAATACCTTTACCCGCCGCCATAAATATGGTCGAATACTCCGGCTTTTCCGGAGAATAACCATGGCTGGCAAGGGGGTATTTTTTATCTGCTAGAACATCCTCTCGGGTAATCTTTTTTACATATTCTCCGAAAATCTTCTGAAAAGTAATACCCTTTCTTCGCTTCTACCATAAATGTGCAGGAACCTTCTGCCCCCTTTGAGGCTGCTTCTTCAGCAGTCAGTATTTTTTCAATACCAGCGTCCGGGTCAACAAGAAGGGATAATAATAATTTTTTGGATTTTTTTACTAGTTTCTAAATCATTTTTGTCTTTTAGATAAATATATGCGGAGCCATCACAACTTTTACAATAGGCCTTCCAATTATTTATCTTCCCATTAGCATTGGTGGATATAAGCTTGTCCTGATGGAAAAGAACATTCAGGTTTAGCGCGATTTGGTAAGACGCTCCATGAAAACCTCCTAAAAAGTATCTTATATTCCAATTGTACAATAAATAAAAGGCTATATTGTTAATTTTTTCTATAATTTTATCCTGTAAGGATGTATTTTCGTTGATTTTGATAATAGTTATTATCCATTAACTCTTTTTGAACGATAATATATTTTCTTTTTATAGTTAAGTGCCTTTACAATTTATGACCTAATTGAATCTATTATATTAGGCGTATTTTCAAGGTCTTAAGATTAGACAAGCACGTTTAAATAAATGCTGCCTATAATTAAATAAATTAAGCTGCCAACTTAAAAAGGAAGGAGGAGATATATGTATATTCAAAATTTAGAAAAATGGATGAAAAACATTAAAGTGACAAATATGGTAAATGCAGATGTGGAAGTAGTGAATAATTCACCATTGGTGATGATGGGAAAAGGACGCCAAGGTGCAGTATTCCAATTAACGGATGACATCTGTGTAAAGGTATTTGGGAATACAGAGGATTGCGACCGCGAATATTATGCTTTATCCCTTGGGCAGCAAACCACACTATTTCCAAAGCTCTATGGAAAAGGTCCACTCTATATTGTGATGGAAATTATCAGGGGTGTCGATTTACGCGAGTATTTACAATCACAGCCATTAACACAGGCACTTTCTGCAAAATTAATTGAAATGCTAATCACGTTTAAAAAAATTGGATATGAGAGAATTGACCATCATAAACGTCAAATTTACCTCCAGCCAGATGGAAGTCTAAAGGTAATTGACGTTGCGAGAACGATTTGGCGTGATCGTGTCTATCCATACCCACGTAAATTATTGACTTCCTTAGGGGAAGAAAATAAAGCAATCTTTTTGGTACATGTACAAGAAATGGCACCGGAATTATACGCGGAATGGCTTCACTATATCCGTATGGAGGAAATTTCTCGACAAATAACGGCGTTACTTCTTCCGCAGAAACCGGATAAGATTAAAGATCTAAGTAACACCCTATTGACAACTGCAGATGAGAAAAACTATGTGATCAAGCTGCAAGGATTAGTGCACAAGGTTTTCAAGGAAGAATGGGTGAAAGCAATGCTTGCACGTGGAGCAGATCCGGAAAAAGTAATGGAAAAAATCGATGCACATTGGGACAAACTCGAGCAAAGTTTTGAGTCAAGACATCCAGAAGGTGATAGAGGTTATGAGGGTGAAAGACGTTTCGTAGGAGATCGAAACTCCAAGGGAGATCGAAACTCCAAGGGAGATCGTGACTCCAAGGGAGATCGTGACTCCAGAAGAGGGAAAAGCTTCGAGGGCGATAGAGGTCGTCGCAGCAAAGGCGCTAAGGGTGGTAAAGGTAAACACTACTCGGGAGATAGATACGATGATCGCAACCGCCGTGACCATAAGCGAGACAAGAACAAAGGCAAGGATAAAAAACGTCGTTAAACGACTTTAAGGGTTGAACATAGAGACCTAACAGGGTTGAGGAGGAGCCTAATGAAAACGAGGAGAAACCATTATGAAAGTATTAGTAATCTGGCGTCTGCTGACAGTTGGCGGGGTGAATGCAGGCTGGCGTAATCGATCGATTTATTTTAAGAAACATGGAATTAATACAGAGTTTTTGTACACAACCGATCACGGTGGGCTTCATATTATGGAAGATGTGGCCACCGTTTATTTGACAAAGGATGAACAGGAAATTATTAAAATCATTCAAAACAACAACTATGACACCATCATTGTCGTTGACACGGGTGCTGCTTATAAATGGATTAAGAAAGCAAACTATCGTGGACCCGTATTAGTAGAGGCACGCACCCCAGAACTAATTAAGCTTAAGCCCCATTTAAAATCATTCAGAGGGATAGAGCCGGAAGCGATCATTGTTCCTTCACATTATCAAAAACGGTTAGTATCCATCTTAACGGACGAGATTCCGATACATGTGATTTACAATGGCATCGATACGTCATTTTACCGAGCATTGACTGACGAAGAGATAAATTTTGACAGTCAACCGGTTCTTCCAAACGGTAAAAAAATTATTGGCTGGATTGGCAGATTGGACAAACGTAAAAACTGGCAAATGCTATTAGAAGTAGCCAAACTCATGAAAAGTCAACGGGATGATATTGAATTTTGGGTCATTGGTGGTGCTCAAAGTGTACAGCGGGAGGAATTCTCAGCGAACTGGCAGGAGGAGCAGCTCACTGATATGGTCAAATGGTTTCCAGTGATACCCTATCAGCAAATGCCACATGTTTATGCGAAAATTCGCCAATCAGGCGGCTGTACGCTGGCAACTACTAAGACCGAATCTTTTGGAAATACCTTTATTGAATCGATGGTTTGTGGTGTACCAGTAGTTGCCTCAAAAATGATGCCGGTCACGGAATTGGTTGTACACGGAGAGCATGGGCTGCTTTTTCGTGGTCAAAATGTAGAGGATGCTGTCAATCAACTTTCTGGTATTTTGGATAACCCAAGCCTCCATCAACAAATGTCAAAGGCTACGATTGCGCGCGTCCATGAAATGTTCGCAATAGAGGTTGTGGCAGAACAATATGTGCATTTATTGAAAAAAATAGATGGAGTCGATTCCAAGGACGTGAATGGGGTGCATAGGAATGATTAAACCAGTCGCATACAAGAAAACACTAGAAGGAAAATCGAATGCTCACTTAATAACATTTAATGATGGCCGGGACTATGTCGTGAAATATTTCCAGCCTGGATTTGAAAAAACGCTGGCGAACGAATGGGTCGGCTATTGCCTTGCACGTTACCTTGGACTGCCAATACCTTTTGCACAATTAGTAGAAATCCCCCAGGAGTTTTCCTCACAATACCCTGAACTCTCTCAAATGATGCACACACAGTTTCAATTTGCAAGTCTTTACGTGCCAGACTGTTTTGATGGACATCAAGTGACCGAAGTTCCTGCTATTACGAACGAAGAAAATCTAGCAGGTATTATTTTATTTGATTACTGGCTGTGCAATCGTGATCGAACACGGAAAAATATCATTCTATGCGACGACACACCACACTCCTATCGTTTGTGGATCATCGATCATGCTGAAGTGTTTGCTTCCTATAACTGGACACTGCAGGATATTGAATCACTGCCGATCACAATTCTAAAAAGTAATACCCATCAAATAATGGCCTGTTTTATCGAGGATGAGCAGGAGTTTAACGAGCAGCTAGAAATTATACAAACGCTACCCATCCATTTAATAGAAGAAATTGTAGCAGTTATTCCTGAAGATTGGCAGGTTACGAGTGAGGAAAGAAAAGCAATCGTCAGTACATTGGTAACGCGGCGGAAAAGAATACTAAGAAAATTGATGGAAAGGTTTATTAAACGAGTTTACCGGCCAATACATGAACATGACGAATGACTCCCTTGGCTATATTGGTGAAGGGAGTTTTATATATTGAATGTCATTTAAATAAACGATTCTAATAGGTTACTAACGTGACCGAAGGTTGTCCCTCTGCATATAAAGGATAAAGGGGAAAAGGAAAGGAGGCAGTATATGAAAATCCGTAAGGCCATTATTCCAGCAGCTGGCCTCGGTACTCGATTTTTGCCAGCAACGAAAGCACAGCCAAAAGAAATGCTGCCGATTGTTGATAAGCCAACCATTCAATATATTGTTGAAGAAGCCGTCGCTTCTGGTATTGAGGAGATTATCATCATCATCGGCAGAGGAAAAAGGTCCATTGAGGATCATTTCGATAAGTCGTATGAGCTAGAGGATACACTTTTTAGAAAGAACAAACTTGATATGTTAGCAGAAGTTCAAAAGATATCAAACTTAGTAAATATCGTTTATGTCCGCCAGAAAGAGCCGAAAGGGCTGGGACATGCTATTCTCTGTGCAAAAAGCGTCATTGGCGACGAACCATTCGCGGTTTTACTAGGTGATGATATTGTTATGTCGGATATTCCCTGCCTAAAGCAGGTCATAGATGTTTTTGAGTATTATAATAGTTCGGTGGTTGCCGTACAGACCGTATCAGACGAAGATGTCAGCAAATATGGAATTATTAAACCAAAAGGTACGATGATTGAGTCGGATCTATTCCATATTGACTCGCTAATTGAGAAACCCAGCGTAGAAGAGGCACCTTCAAGATATGCGATTATGGGTCGTTACGTCCTGAGTCCGAAGATTTTTGAGATTTTGGAGAGAATTCCATTTGGCCGAGGGGACGAATTACAGCTGACCGATGCCATCAATGAACTGAATAAACATCAGGCCGTCTTTGCCTATAACTTTGACGGCAGCCGCTATGATATCGGAGATAAAATTGGTTTTATTAAGGCAACGATTGATTTCGCATTAAGCCGCGAGGATATTAGAGAGTCAGTGTTAGCTTATTTGCAAGAAGTTACTAGGAAAGAAACCCATCAAAATAGTACGAGAGAGATTGATTGATATGAAGATTGCTGTTTTAGGTACAGGCTATGTAGGGCTATCAACAGGAGTTTGTTTATCACAAATCGGTCATCATGTCACATGCATTGATATTAATGAACAAAAGATTAACCAATTACTTCGAGGAATTTCTCCTATTTACGAACCAGGTCTAGAAGATTTACTAACTGCGAATATGGGAGCAGGCCGGTTGCAATTTACCACCTCTCTAAATGGGGCGTTAACTGAGGCAGAAATTATTGTGGTTGCCGTTGGAACGCCTCAGGGTGACGATGGGGCAGCAGACTTATCCTATTTGGTACAAGCTGCGAAAGATATATCTGCCTATATTACGCGTGATACCATTGTAGTGATTAAGAGTACGGTACCAGTCGGCACGAATGATTTTGTAAAAAAAATGATCGAAGACCAATGTGGGTTTCCGGTGAAAATGGTTTCGAATCCCGAGTTTCTCCGCCAGGGATCTGCCATTGAGGATACGATGAAGGCGGATCGGATTATTATTGGTTCAGAAAGTGCAGAGGCTGCAGGGAAAATTAAGGACATGTATCAGCCGTTAAATGTACCTGTGATTTTAACAAGTACAAGAAGTGCGGAAATGATTAAATATGCTTCCAATGCTTTTTTAGCTACTAAGATTAGTTATATCAACGAAATTGCCAACTTATGTGAAGCGGTCGGTGCAGATGTGACTGATGTTGCGAGAGGAATGGGTAAGGATAAAAGAATCGGCGAGCCGTTTTTGAATGCCGGTATTGGCTACGGTGGCTCTTGTTTTCCAAAGGATGTCAAAGCCTTGCTCCATACCGCAGGGTTAAATGGAGTAGAATTTCCGCTATTAAAAGAAACCATTGCCATCAATGACTATCAACGAAAATTGTTGGTAACAAAGGCAGTAAAACGGTTTGGAGGGGTAAAGGGGAAGAAAATTGCGCTGCTCGGACTAGCTTTTAAACCAGAAACGGATGATATGAGAGAAGCACCGTCTATTCCGATTTCAGAAGCATTAACAAAGTACGGGGCAGAAGTCGTCGCCTATGACCCCGTTGCCACTGAGAATGCTAGAAAAATTATTGGCGATAAGATTAATTATGCAAGATCCATTGATGAAGCGATTTTTGAAGCAGATGCATTATTTATAGTAACTGATTGGAACGAAATCAAAGGTATGGATGTAGCGAAGATGGTAGAAAGTATGAAAGAACCAATCATCTTTGACGGCAGAAACTGTCTTTCAGAAGAGAAAATCCGCGCATGCAGCTCGGTAGAATACTATCCAATCGGAAAACCACCCATCATCATCTAATCAGGCATGAACATTTGCAGTAATCTTTCGCTGCAAAAACCATGCCTTTGATTTTTTCATTAGCAGAAAACTTTGATACAATAAATAAGGTATCAACACAAAATACATAATGAAATTCATTGGTTATCGAAGAGTGTCCACTGGAGACGGACATTTGTACATTAGTGGTGCCTGTCACCAAAGTGACACCTAAAAGGTGTTCACCAAAGTGACACCTAAAAGGTGTTCACCATAGAAAGGTGTGAAAATTAAATATGGCTATTGAGCATGAGCAGTTAGAGCGGAGCAGTTTGACTCGTTATGTTTCTCCGAAGGGGGATTTTATTGGGTTTCGTGATGAGGATCATTATAAGGAGAAATTGAAGGAGTGGGGGCTTTCTTCTGGAAAGGGGGCAAAGCGGGAGTTTTTGTTTAAGGAACGGAACTACCAGCGTGTTGTGACGATTAAGGGGTATGAAACATATGGAAAGTCTGACGAGTTTAATACACTCGTGATTGAGTTCCAGGATGGGAATTTGTGCTGTATTCACCCTGCTTATCTAAAGGAAATGCAGGCTGCAAGTTTTGGCAAGGAGAGTATGCTGCAGGTAGAGGAAAAGGATTTCAGTACAGCAGAACAGGCTACAAAGACTCAGGTGCAGGAAGAAAAACCAGAGCCAAAACTGGAAGCAAAACCTGAACCGAAGAAGCCTAAAGCTGCCAAACCGAAAAAAGAGAAAGAACCGAAAATTGAGCTACCAGCAGATAAAGTTCACTTTACGGCAAGTGTTAAACAGTTCGCCCTGACATACAATCCGTTTAATGAAGAAAATGATGAAGTGGTTGTACTGGAAAATGTGGTCATCGTACAAGAACCGCCAATTGAGATTGGTTTGGCGTGGTGCAGCCACAGTAAAACACTAAAGAAGTTTGATCTGCAGCCAGGAGATATGCTGGAATTCGACGGGAAAGTGGCTAAGAAGAAACTGGCCAAAGGTAAAGATGTAGAAGAAGAGTTCATCGTTGAGACGGCAGTCTTATATAAAGTTAACAATCCATCAAAAATTGTAAAAAGTTAATGCAAGGAACTCCTCAACATGCTAGTGAGGAGTTTCTTATTTTTAGAATTAGACAATTTTCATAACCTTTCCAAATGGTGCTTTAGGAACAAATTCAGTCGGTACCAGCCAATAAACCTCATAAGATACTTGCATGTCCTCCGGTAAAAAGCCAGTTAAATCAGTGATATAGAAAACCGTTTCGATTTTCTCCTCCTCCGCCCATTCCAATGCCAAGGTATAAGAGGCTTTACCGTGTGTATGATACTTGATTTCCGTTCCTTCCGTAATCGGTTCCGTACTACGGATTTTAAAATCAGCTTGAACAAGTGTTGTTTCCGGAGTTAGTTCTTTGAAAAAAGTTACAATGTTTCCGATGAGGTCGGTTTTTGTTTCAGTTGTTGAGGTATCTACGATTAACGCGAGCTTCTTACCTTGACGGTCCTGTACAATCTTAAGTAAATTTTTA
>JAPSKD010000148.1 GCA_031177865.1 Bacillus sp. (in: firmicutes)
CAGAAGAAACAAAGTAAACCGTACCGTTTCCCTTTTCGGAATTCTCAACATTAATAACAATGCGATTAAAATTGAAAGCAGGAATCTTCTTCTCCTCAAATTTTAATACACTACGATAAATTTCGATTGGAACATCTGCTGGAAATACAAGTTCAGCATTACCATTTCCATGAACCAATTCTTTAATGTCCTCGACATTTTCCGAATAATCTTTTACATCATAAATAGACCATTTCCTTATTTCACTCATGATTTTATTAAGGTCTACCGCATTTGTAGTTCCAAAATGCTGGTCATTACTATGAAAAAGAACAAGGTCCGGACTAATGATCTCGTGAAGTTCCCTTTTTTCTTTTAACGTTACTTCTTCAACATAATTATCATTTTTCATAATGTCAAAATTAGGCTGGTACGTCCAAAGATTCCAAGTTAAAACAATACTAACCAGAACGAGAAAGGTTAAGATCGCTGATTTACTATTTTCATATTTCATGACCATTCATCCTCTTCCGTTTGCTCGTATGGCAGTGAAAAGGAAATCTCTGTTCCTTTACCCTCTTCACTTACAGCCCAAATCATGCCGCCATGAACATTGACCATCTCTTTTGCAATGGCCAAACCTAATCCTGTACCGCCTAACTTCCTCGTCCTCGCTTTATCAACACGATAAAAACGGTCAAATATTTTGCCGATATTCTCCTTTGGAATCCCTACACCTTGGTCTGAAACACTGACGATAATTTTTTCTTCTTCCTCTTTTATCGAAAAAGTGATTTGACCCCCTTCGGGAGAATATTTCATTGCATTCGATATAATATTGTAAAGAACCTGTGTCATTTTATCTTCATCTATTTCTACAAAGATAGCGTGTGTCGGCAGCATCCTTTTGAAGCTTACATTTTGCTGCTTTGCCATTTCGAAACGATCAATAATTCGGTGATAAAAATCCACAAAGTTGACCCATTCTTTGTTAAGACGATAATCCGTGCTATCCAATTTGGAGAGTTGAAGGAGGTCATTGACTAACCGAATCATTCTTTCCGTTTCAGTTCTCGTTACTTCTAGGAAATTGGGAGCAATTTCTTCATCCTTCCATGCACCATCTGCCAACGCCTCTAAGTAACTTCTCATCGTTGTAAGCGGAGTTCGTAATTCATGTGATACGTTGGCTACAAACTCTCTTCTTTCCGCGTCGATTTTCTCTTGATCCGTTATATCATGAAGGACTGCAATCAAACCGTTAACAAATCCAGTCTCTTTTTGAATCACTGAGAAATTGGCACGAAGGATATAAGGTTCCTTTTTCGTACTATAATCAAGAATTAACGATTCTTTTTCCTCTAATAAATCCTCAAATGTGTTGGTGTCCGTTAAGCCTAATAAAGAGACGATTGGCTGTGAGAGAACTGTTTCACGTGAAACATTCAACATCTCTGCCGCAGGGTCATTAATTAATATGACTCTTCCTTTCCGGTCTGTCGCAATCACACCATCGGTCATATACGATAAGACAGAAGAGAGCTTTCTTCTTTCTCCTTCAGTCATAGCCTGTGCTTCCTGCAGCTTCTTCGTTAAATTGTTAAAGGTAACCGCTAAAGTACCAATCTCATCCTGTCCATATACTCTAACTTTCCGCGAAAAATTACCCTTCGCCATCGCAAATGCCTGCTTTCTCATATCTACAATGGGTCTGGTGATCGTCTGGGCGAGAAGTATTCCTAAGATAGCTGTAATGGCTAAAGCAATCCCGGTGCCTGTGGCAAATATACCATTTATGGTTTTCATTTGGGTAAATACATTTTCTATTTTTGCCACCAGATAGATGGCACCAATGACTTGATCCCCCGATTTAATTGGAGTAGATAGTACCCAAATACGATGGAGGTTATGTGGTTCAATTCGAATATTGCTTTGATCTTCCTCTAGATTTAGGGATTGGGTGATAAGGAGTTCCGTGGTCCGTTGTCCTACGACACCTTGATTCTGATCATCTGAGGTTCCAATAATTTTTCGAGTCTTACCCTCAATCACACTTACTTCAGATACATCTGCCGATTCAAAATCACGCAGTATTTTCCTAATTTCTTCTTCAAGGGTAGGGTCTTCAGGAGTTCTTTTCTTTTCCATCTCTTCGACCACATTATAGGCAAGTAAATTAACACGTTCCTTTAAGGAATTTTGGAAATTTGTCCTTAATGTGTCTTCTAACTGCCTGACAAAATAAACGCCAATTATCTGCATCGCCACTAAGATAAGCAGGACATAGATAATGACGAATTTTACATGTATAGAGCGAAAAAAACTAACCTTATTCATGTAGGGCATTACTCCTGATCAGGGTTACGCAAATAGTAGCCCACTCCTCTGCGGGTAACGATCCATGTAGGGTGGCTTGGATTATCTTCGATTTTTTCACGTAAACGGCGAACCGTTACGTCTACTGTTCGAACATCACCATAATAATCATAGCCCCAGACGGTTTGCAGCAGGTGTTCCCTCGTCATTACCTGTCCAATATGTTTTGCTAGATAGTAAAGCAGTTCAAATTCACGGTGCGTTAATTCAATTGTTTCTCCTCTTTTTGAAACAACATATGCATTAGGATGAATCGTAAGAGAACCAATTTCAATTTCGTTTGTTTCCACTTCTTCATCTGCCTGAGAGACAACAACTTGATGACGGCGTAAATTCGCCTTTACACGCGCGATTAACTCTCTCGTACTAAACGGCTTTGTCACATAATCATCTGCACCAAGCTCAAGACCTAATACTTTATCTATTTCTGAATCTTTTGCTGTCAACATAATAATCGGCATATCGTATTTCTTGCGGACCTCACGACAAACTTCCATTCCATCCTTTAATGGCAGCATGATATCTAAGAGAATTAAATCTGGCTGTACTTCTTCTACCATCTGGAGTGCTTCATTTCCATCATAAGCACTGTATACATCGTAGCCCTCTTTTTTTAGGTTAAACTGCAAAATATCCGCAATCGGTTTTTCATCATCCACTACGAGAATTTTCTTTTCCATACCCATTGCTCCTTTGTTTTTAAAATAATCTATTGAATAAGTTAAATGGCATTTCTACTCTAGTTTACTTTACCATGGTTTCTGCTGTAATTCATCTATTAGTAGTATTTAACACCAAAAGAGCCTCTAGTACTAGTAGAGACTCTTTTGTAAGAAGTTTAATTATTGATGAACATAATTTAATGGATTTTGAAGAGCTCCATTTTTGTATACTTCAAAATGTAAATGTACTCCAGTTGAGTTTCCAGTAGAACCCATTACACCAATAGCTGAGCCTTGTGAAACTGTTTGTCCTACACTTACACTAATGGAATCTAGGTGAGCGTAAACGGTACGCAGACCATTTTGGTGATCAATAACAATTTTATTACCATAGCCGCCATCATAGCCAGCTGAAACGACCTTACCGTTATCAGCAGCCTTTATCATTCGATTGCTTGGTCTAGCAATATCAATTCCTTTGTGTGCTCTGCCCCATCTTTGGCCTTGGTGGCTAGATACATAGCCTCCAACAGTAGGCCATGCAAGATTTCCAGTGCCGCGTGAAGGTATCACCTTTGTTCCTTTTACAACAATATGGTTAACCGGCTCTGCTAGTACCGTCTCGCTTGTGACTACACTGCTGATGGTTGCTCCATTTTGTGTTGAAATACGATAGTTTACAGAGCGTTCTCCATTTTTACCTTCTTGCTGAACTTTTGTTTCGCCTTTTGGCACATTAGCGTCTTCTACTACTTGATTGGCAAAAGGTATAGCTTCTTTTCGATTTTCTTCTTTTTCAACAATAATTTCAAGGTAAGGCTTTAAAGCCGTCACATTAACCTCTTGACCAATATTTACAACGGAATCCTCGGTTAGTTCAGGATTTAATGTAAGAAATTCTGCTAATGTTAACCCATGATTATTGGCAATCGTTCCTAGAACATCACCTGGTTGGGCAACATATTTCTTTTCTTCTAACGTACCCTTTTGTAAAAAGGTAACTGCTTCTTCAGCAGACATAATCTTATCCGGAGTGACTTTTTCTGAATCAAATGAAACATTTTTTGATACTCTTACGTCTAATATACGAGTTTCATTTTCTTGCAATGGAGGTAACTCAGGTGCAGACTTTCTTGCTTCTAGTGTATCTAGTTGTTCTTGCGTTACAAAATTAAGTTTAAGTCGATTCATAACATCTTCTGCAGTTTCTTGGTTCTCTAAGAAAGCAACCGGCTGCCCATCAATGACGATGGAGGAAGCTTCAGCTTGAAGCTGGATCACACTCTCAAGGTCTTGAATCGTTTTTGTATCATTTGCTGTTGAATGAAAAACCTGTTCTTTTATGTACTCAATATCTGAGCCAAATTCTAAGTTTAAATCCTTAGTGGATTCTTCAAACTGAACTGCTTTTTCTTCGACAATTTTTTCAACAATCTCTTTATTGGAAACAGTGCCGATATATTGTTGATTATGGTATACGTGGTATACCGTTGTTAATTTAATTGATTCTGCAGCACTAGCAGAAACACTGCTAAATAATAGTGCGGAAGCAGTAAACGCTGTCATAACAGCAGTTTTCAAAGATTGTTTTTTCGCTAATTTACTTGATTTACTTCCTTTATTTAAAAAAAACATTGGAATCCTCCTAAATTACGGAAACAACTCTCTAAATCTAGTACTTAATAACCACAAAAGAAATTTCCCTCTTTTTCTACTCTATAACTTTACCATAATTTTAAAATAAATAACGATTAGTCTTGATAATGTAACAAAATTGTATAATACCTGACATTTTACTACAATCGTATGAGCTGCTAGTAGTCAAATTATCAGGGTTTTTCGTATGCTGTTTTTCCTATTTTTACAGGTAAAACTTATTATACCAGCGTTTCTAGTAGGTATTGTGGTTTGACCACTTTTTACAAAATGAGACAAACTTCGATCAATCTATGTAAATATTTGGATATTTTATTGCGATAACATTACATTTGTAACAAATAAAAGAGAAGCTTACAATTTGTAAGCTTCTCTTTTATAATGGCTCAGGACGGAATCGAACCGCCGACACAAGGATTTTCAGTCCTTTGCTCTACCGACTGAGCTACTGAGCCATATGTATGGCGGTCTGGACGGGACTCGAACCCGCGACCTCCTGCGTGACAGGCAGGCATTCTAACCAACTGAACTACCAAACCATATTTTTGATATTGACCGTCAGCAAGGAGACCGGACTTGCCAATCACTTGCCAACAATCAATTGCCAATGACCCCTACGGGATTCGAACCCGTGTTACCGCCGTGAAAGGGCGGTGTCTTAACCGCTTGACCAAGGGGCCATATTAATGATAGTTATTTTGCTGTTTGGTTATTTTCTAATAAAAATAACTTGGTGAGCCATGAAGGACTCGAACCTTCGACCCTCTGATTAAAAGTCAGATGCTCTACCAACTGAGCTAATGGCTCTTACTAGAATGTTTATATTTACGTCGTTTGTGACGACGCTTTTTATAATAGCATGGTTTATACATATAGTGCAATACTTTTTTAAAAAAAGTTTTTTAAAAGTGAAAGCCCTCGGAAATCGAGGGCCTTTTCATCATTAAATTTGTCTCCAAGGACTGCGAACAACATTTGTTTGATTACGATCTGGCCCTACAGAAAAAGTGGTTAACGGAATTCCCGTAAGCTGCGTTACACGCTCAACGTAATGTCGTGCATTAACAGGCAATTCATCTAATGATTTAACTCCTGTAATATCCTCAGTCCAGCCTGGAAGTTCTTCATAAACAGGCTCACACTCGCTTAATACCTTTAAGCTCGCAGGATACTCGGTAATTAATTCACCTTTATAGCTGTATGCTGTACAAATCTTCAATGTTTCGATTCCTGATAACACATCAATTGAGTTCAAAGAAAGATCGGTTAGCCCGCTGACACGGCGTGCATGGCGAACCACTACACTGTCAAACCAGCCAATACGGCGTGGACGTCCTGTAGTTGTACCGTATTCGCGACCAACTTCACGGATTTGGTTTCCAATTTCATCATGTAATTCTGTTGGGAACGGTCCGTCACCTACACGAGAGGTATAGGCCTTACAAACTCCGACAACATGTGTGATTTTGGATGGACCCACACCAGATCCAATCGTAACGCCCCCTGCAACCGGATTTGAAGAAGTTACAAATGGGTACGTACCTTGGTCAATATCTAACATAACCCCCTGAGCGCCTTCAAATAAAACCCGTTTTCCTTCATCCAAAGCGTCATTTAATACGACAGATGTGTCACAAACATATTGCTTAATTTGCTGCCCATATTCATAGTACTCGTCTAAAATTTCCTCTTTTGTGAACCCGGTGGTCTCATAAATACGTTCAAATAAACGATTTTTTTCAGCCAGGTTGCGTTCAAGTTTTTCTTCAAAAACATCACGCTCAAGAAGGTCAGAGATTCTGATTCCGACACGAGCTGCTTTATCCATATAAGCAGGTCCAATTCCTTTTTTGGTGGTTCCAATTTTATTGGCACCCTTACTTTCTTCCTCAACAACATCAAGCTTTAAATGGTAAGGAAGGATTACATGTGCACGGTTGCTAATACGAAGGTTATCCGTTGTAACTCCTTTTTCATGCAAGTAAGCAAGCTCTGCTACAAGCGCCTTCGGATCCACAACCATTCCATTTCCAATCACACAGATTTTTTCTTTATAAAAAATTCCTGATGGAATCAGGTGTAACTTATATGTTTCACCGTTGAACTTGATCGTATGGCCAGCGTTATTTCCACCTTGATAACGTGCAATTGCTTCTGCATTCTCAGAAAGAAAATCGGTAATTTTACCTTTTCCTTCGTCTCCCCATTGTGTACCAACTACCACTACTGATGTCATAAAGGCACCTCCAAATTATATACGCATTTCTTTTTCCCACAAACAAGTTTAACAATATACACTGCTAAAAGTCAATAAAACACGAACGATTTCTACAAAGTTATTAAAATATGTTCGTAAAATATTAATTTATGAATCTAGCTTGTAATGGTTGAGGAATTTCCATAAAATAGGTATTATAGTTTTTTAAAAATAATAGTAAGGAAGTGTTATATGATATTTCGACCGCGGCCAGAAAAGCAAGAATTAATCCTTTTACAATACTTAAAGTCCCGTATGAAGTTTTCTTACGATGAAGCATTAAGCTACACCAACCTTGTAAAGGGCTATGAAGGAGAGCGATATTTGGCTCAAAGGACTAACGGATGAGTGGCTGCTCCTCAATGATTATTTACTCGAATATAATGGTTCCATATTTCAAATTGATACCTTGATAATTGCATATGAGAGGATTTACCTTCTAGATGTGAAAAACTTTGAAGGAGATCACTCCATTAAGGAGGATAAATGGTATACGCCTTGTAGGGAAGGCCGAAAAGAACCCTTTGCACCAATTAGAACGATGTGAGACCTTACTTCAAAGACTCCTACATGATTTAGGCTTCACTATTCCAATCGAATCCTATTTAATCTTCATCAATCCTGAATTCCACTTATACACAACCTCAATTTATCCTGCAATAATATATCCAGCACAACTTAACCGTTTTTTGAAAAAATTAAATACCAGACCTGTAAAACTAGTTAAAAAGCACTATCAGGTAGCACAAAAATTAGTGGATCATCACCATGAAGAATCCCCATATACACGATTACCCGAATACTCCTACGAAAAATTGAGAAAGGGTATAACCTGCCCTAACTACTGTAATACTTATTTCTCAGACGAGTCGCTGATATGTAAGAAGTGCGGGTGCAAGGAGGAGGTAGATGCAGCAGTTTTGAGGAGCGTGAAGGAGTTTACATTGCTTTTTCCTGATAGAAGGATTACAACAGAAGGTATTCATGATTGGTGTGGGATAATAGAGTCTAAAAAAACAATTAGACGTATTTTAAGGAAAAATTTAAGGCTAAATAAACATGGTAGGTCATCTTATTACAGCTTAAGAGAGTAGCTTTTTCTATTCGTTACCGCCTAGCTACTTTTCAAGCAAGGACGGGCATGATTAATCATTATTCGTTACCGCTAACTCCCTTTTTTAGCCTGAGTGGGTACGATTAGCCCCTATTCGTTACCATTAACCTCCTTTTTAAGCCAGAGCGGGTACGATTAGCCCCTATTCGTTACCATTGACCTCCTTTTTTAGGCCATAGCGGGCACGATTAGCCCCTATTCGTTACCGCTGACCACGTTTTTAACGGAGAACGGGCACAAATACCTTTTTTATTAAAACAAAAAAACCCAGCCAAACGTTTGGCTGAGCTCCTCTAATATAACTACGCACTCGGATCGTATCGTGTCTCTAAGTTTACGAATTTATTGTATTCTTTTACGAAGGCCAGTGAGACGGTACCAGTTGGGCCGTTACGCTGCTTGGCAATGATGATTTCGATAATGTTTTTATTCTCTGATTCTTTATCATAGTAATCATCACGGTATAAGAATGCAACGATGTCGGCATCCTGCTCGATGGAACCAGATTCACGGATATCTGACATCATTGGACGTTTGTCCTGACGCTGCTCAACACCACGGGAAAGCTGGGACAGGGCAATAACTGGAACCTGCAGCTCACGGGCTAATTGCTTTAGGGAACGGGAAATTTCTGATACTTCCTGCTGACGGTTTTCACCAGCACGGCCGCTACCTAAAATAAGCTGTAAGTAGTCGATTAAGATCATCCCTAAACCGTGCTCCTGCTTTAAGCGGCGGCACTTAGAACGAATATCACTTATTCTAACCCCCGGAGTATCATCAATAAAGATACCTGAGCTAGAAAGGCTGCCCATCGCCATCGTCAGTTTACCCCAGTCATCATCGGTTAGAGTACCGGTACGAAGTCTTTGTGCATCGATATTCCCCTCGGCACACAGGAGACGCATAACTAGCTGCTCTGCACCCATCTCAAGACTAAAGATGGCTATATTTTCACCCGTTTTGTGCGCAACATTTTGCGCAATATTTAAGGCAAACGCGGTTTTACCTACAGAAGGACGGGCGCCGACAATGATTAAGTCATTGCGCTGAAATCCTGCAGTCATTCGGTCAAGCTCAATAAATCCTGTCTCAAGACCGGTAATTTCCCCAGCATTCTGGTGCATTTGCTCAATATTGTCATACGTACGAACAAGGACATCTTTAATATTGTGAAACGCTCCAGCATTTTTACGCTGTGCGACGGCAAGGATGTTCTTTTCCGCTTCGCTTAATAAAGCTTCGACCTCATCTTCACGGGAATAGCCATCGGAAGCAATCTCAGTTGCGGTCCGAATTAATCGTCGTAACAAAGACTTTTCTTCTACGATTCTAGCATAATATTCAATATTGGCTGCAGTTGGCACAGAGCTCGCCAGTTCACTTAAATAACTTACTCCGCCCGTATCTTCAATAAGCTTCGCTGCTGCCAATTCCTCGGTTACCGTTACAAGGTCTACTACCTTACCTTCGTCGTTGAGCTTCAGCATGGCATTGAATATCTTTTGGTGAGAAGCGCGATAGAAATCCTCTGGTATTAAGATTTCGGAAGCCACAGTTAAAGCAGAGGGCTCTAAGAAGATCGCACCTAAGACAGCTTGTTCGGCTTCAATATTTTGCGGTGGCAGACGATCTGCATATAAATCATTCATCTATCAAAAACCTCCTATTGTGAAGAGGATAAATTATATATAATAATAGTTTTAAACCTAAATATGTCCATAATGAAGAAAAGTGACCAGCCTCGACCGATCACATCAATTTGGAAAAAGGAATTTCGCTTTTCCCTTATTAGCTTTTATTATTTTAACATGTTTATCTAAAATTTGAACTGGAAATTACTTTACCTCTTTTACATGGACCGTTAACGTAGCTAGAACTTCATGATGAAGCTTAACAGGAACCTTTGTATGACCCAGGGTACGAATCGCATCTGCTAGTTCCATTTTACGCTTATCGATTTTAATTCCGTGTTTCTTCTGTAGCTCTTCCGCAATTTGCTTTGTCGTAATGGAACCAAAAAGGCGACCGCCTTCACCTGCTTTAGCAGATAGCTCAACAGTAATTTTTTCTAACTGTTCTCCTAGCTTTTTAGCTTCAGCTAGCTCTTCTGCCGCACGTTTGTCTTCCTTCTTCTTTTGACCCTCTAATGTACTGATGTTTGCATTATTCGCTTCAATTGCTAAACCTTGCTTTATTAAGAAGTTTTGTGCATAGCCGTCCGCAACATTCTTTATTTCACCTTTTTTGCCTTTTCCTTTTACATCTTTTAGAAAAATTACCTTCATTCCTTTTTCCCACTTTCAAAATAATCTTCAATTGCAAGTTTTAATTGTCTTTCTGCTTCTAGAATGGAAATGCCGGTCAACTGGGTGGCTGCATTTGTCAGATGCCCCCCGCCTTGAAGCTTTTCCATGATTACCTGAACATTTACACTGCCAAGCGATCTGGCACTAATTCCAATAACCCCATCATTACGTTTTGCAATCACAAATGAGGCTGCTACACCATCCATGGTTAGGAGTGTATCGGCTGCTTGGGCTAGAAGGACTTGATCGTGAAGCTCATTTTCGTCACCTTTCGCAATGGCAATTCCATCGCGGTAAAAAGCAACCGCTTCAATTAATTTAGCCCTCTTAATATAGGTATTAACGCTTTCTTTTAAAAACTTCTGAACGAGAATGGTATCTGCCCCTTGACCTCTTAAATAGGAAGCAGCGTCAAAGGTTCTAGCACCTGTTCGTAAGGTAAAACTTTTCGTATCCACCACGATTCCCGCGAGCAGTGCAGTTGCTTCTATCATTTCTATTTTACCGCGTTTTGGCTGGTATTCAAGAAATTCGGTAACTAGTTCCGCTGTAGAAGAAGCATATGGCTCCATATAAACTAGAACTGGATTCTCAATAAACTCTTCCCCACGGCGATGGTGATCGATAACCACAACATTATCGATCCTATTTAGGAGTCGTTCTTCAATGACCATTGCAGGTTTATGGGTATCCACGACCACCAATAGGGTTTTTTCTGTTGAAATTTCCAATGCTTCTTCTGGACCAATAAATCGAGAGAATAATTGCTCTTGATGGCGAATTTCCTCCATCAGCCTATAGACAGCACCATCCATTTCTTGAAAGTTTAAAACTATGTAGGCATCTTTTTGGTTCATCTGAGCAACCTTGTAAATACCAATAGAGGACCCAATGGAATCCATATCCGGATTTTTATGTCCCATAATAATAACCTTATCACTTGCGGTAATTAAATCCTTTAGTGCATGGGAAATGACGCGGGCACGTACTCTTGTCCGTTTTTCAACGGGATTCGTTTTGCCGCCAAAAAATTTCACTTTGCCATTTGGTTGTTTGATCGCAACCTGATCGCCGCCTCTTCCCAGTGCTAAATCCAAACTTGATTGTGCTAATACGCCCAACTCAGGCAGAGAAGGTGTCCCAGCACCTACACCAATACTTAATGTAAAAGAGATATTTTGCTTAGAGGTCATTTCTCTTACTTCGTCAAGGACAGTAAATTTACCTTTCTCCAGCAGCTGTAGAATGGCTTCATTAAAAACAGCGATAAAACGCTCAGACGAAATTCTTTTAAGAAAAATACCATTATCCTGAGCCCACTTATTTAAGGTAGAGGTAACCAAATTATTAATACTTCCACGCATTTGGTCATCCATTCCTTGTG